>NZ_JAYMZS010000015.1:0-142628 GCF_035828755.1 Amycolatopsis sp. H20-H5
GGCACTGCCGGGACACTCGGAGGCAGTAGTTGTTTTCGATCAGCGTGCCCGCCGACTCGGAGCCATTGTTGTAGGTCTGGAAGCAGTCGACGTGCGGATGGCGATTGCCGCTGGAGAACTCGTTGATGTCGTGGATGTAGTTGTAGCGGATGGTCTGGTGGCCCCAGAACCGCATGCCATCGGTGTCGTAGCTGCCGCCCAAGTCATTGTGCAGGTCGTAGATGTTGTTGCGTTCCACGACGGTTCCGGCGCCGTTCTCAATCTTCATGCCGATGCTCTCGATACCCGTGACGGTATTGCCGGAGATCAGGTCGTTGTTGCAGGATCCTTTGGCGCAGAGCACGCCGTAAATAAGGTTGGTGCCCGTGACCAGATTGTGCAGGACCTTGACGCTATCACCGGAAACCAGGATCCCGGACTCCGGACTGTTGGCGCTTCCGCCGACCACCGTGAAGCCATCTAGTGTACTTTGGTCGCCGCGGACCTCGGCACCCTTGATCTTCCCCACACCGGTGGACCGGACGGTGACCCCGCTCTTGGTCAGGCTGACCAGCTGGCTGCTGTAGTCGCCGGCGCGGACGCAGACCACTGCGCCGGAGTTGGCCGAGGAGATCGCGGAGTTGATCGAATTTCCGGAATCCACAAAGGTTGTGCAGTCTCCCGTTGCCGGGTTACCACCGCCATCGGTCCCGTAGGTGATCCCGGCGAAGGTGCTGACGGTGCCATCGGACGCACGTGCGTCGCCGGCCGCCAACGCACGTGCGATACCGGAACTGGTGTCGTTCCCGTCTGCGTGAGCTGATGCGGGGGACTGAACAATCGCGATCGCGATCAGCAGGGCCGCAGCGCCGGCATGGGTCTTGCTGAACGTCACAGTTCACTCTCTTCTGCGGGACGGGGTTTGATATCGAAGAGACTTTGATACGACGACCTGGAGCGGCTAGTGCTCATGCCAAATCACCTTTCGTTGTGTAGCTGTTGGTTTGGAGATCGATATTTGTCAGCGGGCCAGAAAGGCCAGACGTCGGGATGTTTCCGTGCAACCGATGTTGTGAGAACTGTCAAACAAGACGGAGGTGTATTCGTTGCGGATCTGGCCACCGAGGTTCGTAGGCCGTGCCTCCGCCAGGGACTTGCTTGGCGGCATCGGGAGTACGCCGTCCGGGACAGCGAACGTCCTTCCGCGATGCCGGGCAGCGTCGATCCGGGCCGCTAGCACCGTCTGCGCTGCCCTGCTCGGGCACGGAATGCGGCCGCACTGGGGCGAGACGATGTCGGTGCGCCATAGCGGACTCCTTCTCGCCGTTGAGAAAGGAAGGCGGCGAGGGTCTGATGATGGGGTCAACTCGGTGAGCATGTCAAGGATTCACGAGAAAGCGTCTGGTTCCGTCGGCCGACATGAGCCGGTCCCACACACAGTGTGGCAACTTCATGGGGCGGCACACCGTTCACTGAGCCCTCTTGCAGCTGTTCGGCCGCCCACGCGGACAGTGTCAGTTCGCCGTCGACAACCCTACGTTGGTCAGTTGTCAACCAGTTGGCCAGTCTGTAGGTTTGCCACATCGTCAATCGGGACGGCGTCGCCGCGAGTCGGCGTCTTCCGAGCAGGCCGGGGGGATCTGCTCTCTCACTCTTGATCCGGGATCGGTGTGCCGGCCGTGTACGCAAGCGGCTGCTCATAAGGAGAACACCTTGTTGAGAACTGTCCTGTCCCCGTCACACTCTTCTCTTGGCGCTCGTGCCACGCGCTTGCTTGGCGCCGTCGCGCTGATTATGTCGTTGATGGTCGGCACGACCGCGACCAGTTCCGCCGCCAACCCCCCTCATCCTGAACTCGACTACGCGGGCTCGACGATCGCTGCACACGAAGGTAATGGTCAATCGCCTTTCGGGGCCTACGCAGCGCCCGGCGGACTGCCCGGCGTTGACATCAGTAACCATCAAGGGGGCATCAACTGGGCGGCGGTCGCCGGGGGAAATCGCTTTGTGTACATGAAAGCCACTGAGGGAACAGGATACCGGGACCCCACCTTCAGTTCGAATTACACCGGCTCCTACAACGCAGGCATGATCCGCGGTGCGTATCACTTCGCGTTGCCGGACAACTCCAGTGGTGCGGTGCAAGCCCGGTATTTCGTCAGCAACGGTGGCGGCTGGTCGGCCGATGGCAAAACCTTGCCGCCGATGCTCGATATCGAGTACAACCCGTACGGCGCGACCTGCTATGGGCTCAATCAGGGCCAGATGTCCGGCTGGATAGCGGACTTCAGCAATGAGGTGCACCGCCTAACCAGTCGGTACCCCACCATCTACACCACCCGTGACTGGTGGAGCACCTGCACCGGCAACAATGGCGGCTTCGGTGCCGCGAATCCTCTGTTCATCGCGTGCTACTGCGGCACCGCGGGAACGCTCCCCAATGGCTGGGGCTTCTACACTTTTTGGCAGTACAGCAGTACTGGACGGACCGCGGGCATCAACGGCAACGTCGACCAGGACGTCTTCAATGGCCCGGCCGATCGACTGCGCGCACTCGCGTTAGGCTGACGTCAACTGCAACAGATGCATCTACTCAACAGCTTTTCGCGGTCGACAATAGAAGAAGTACACTTTTTCGAGGCAGGTCACGATGCACTAAGTGGACAATATCTGAGGTGCGGCGAGAATCTCAAGACAATGCCGCACCTCAGGTTCAATTTCGGCGGCAGTCGTGGAGGTCGTGCCGGACGCGAAACAGGCGATCCGGATGGTCAAGGGTAAGGAGGCCTATTCAGAACTCTCCGGTTGATCATGATAAACGTTCCCTTGACCTGCGTGTACGCGGTCTCGGGGTGAGGTTCTGAATAGGCCTCAAGGTGCGCCTGGTAGCGGTACGATCACGCCCTGCTGGTCAGACGCTGGGCAAAGTCGTGGAGGCTTCGTCGGGCCTGGTTGAAAGGCCTGCGGGTGCGTCATCGCCCATCCCCCGACGCCCTGTGCCAACTGGCCCACTGCGACGGCGTAACCGACCTCGCGGCCTGCGGGCCGGGGCACGACGGAACCTGCGGGAACATTTCTGCGCAGTACCGGATCCTCGTGCTCGCCGCGGAGTGCGGCACACCGTGATGTCAATCCTGCTCCTCGCCTCAGCGGCGGTCCTCACCGGTGCCCGGTCCTTCACCGATATCCGGCCCAGCACCGCAAGGACTTGTTGTGGGCGTCAGCGGCCCATTCGCCACCTTTCTGGTGCGTTAGCAAGCGTGTGCGGCTGGAACAAACGTGCGGTGGGTTTGTTCACCAGCCGCGTCGTTGCCATTGCTCAACGGAGGGCCGTTCGGTGGCGACAGTGGTGTCAGGGCCGTGACCGGGGTGGATGACGGTGTCTGAGGGCAGCGCGAGGAGTCGTCGGACGCTGGTCATGATCGCGGGGAAACTGGTCAGTGGCCACTGGGGACCGGTCAGACCTGGTCCGCCGGGAAACAGGGTATCCCCGGTGAACAGGTGGCTGCCCACGTGCAAGCTGATGCTGCCGGGACTGTGTCCCGGCGTGTGCAGCACTTGCACAGACAGGGAGCCGACGGTCACGATCTGCTGGTCGCTGACGGTGTCGTCGAAGTGCCCGTTCCACAGCACATCAGTGACCTGGGGTGCGAGTCGGTGGCCCGCAGCGAGGAGGTCGGCGGTTGCGGTGCCGGCGTCCCAGTGCCCGGTGCGCGCAAGTTCGGCCACCTCACCCTCCCACACCCGCACCTCGTCACGGTGGCCGAGAACGGGCGCATCACAAGCATCCCGAATGTGTGGTACGGCCAGGACGTGGTCGAAATGGGTGTGCGTGAGCAGGACGGCCACGACCTCGAGGTCCTTGGCGGCGGCCAGGATCGCTGGCGCGTCGTCTCCGGGGTCGAGCAGCAGGGCGTGGCGCTCCCCGGCGGCGTGCACGATCCAGCAGTTCGTCTGCAGCGGTCCGACGACGACCCGGCGGATGACGGGTTCAGCCGCCAGCGCGGTCACGCCGTCGCACGCAAGAGCAGGTTGTCGTAGACGTCGGGGTCCGCGCTGTCGACAACGGGAAATCCCGCGGCCCACGGCCCCTCCCAATGAACGGTGATGCCGGGATTGGTCACCGAGGTGCCACCGGGCAGGACGAAGGTCGGACTTCCGCCGACCTCCTCGGTTTGTGCTATCGCGTAGTCGGCCATGAGTTCGGCGCGGTGCGCGCCGTGGTCGATCCGGGCGGTCAGGTCGTCTACATCGAGGATCCCGTCGGCCTCGGCGACCTCGGTCGCGACGGCGAGGATGACCTGACGGTGGCTGATGCTGAGCGAATCAGTCCAGAACGCGCGCCGGAGCGCGAGGTCGAGGGCCTCCCCCGCCGCCAGGCTCTGTGCTTTGGCGGCCAGAACAGCTTCAGCGGCCAGCAGAACAGTGTGGGGATACAGGTCGTCGGACGCCGTCCAGACTCGGAAATGCGCGCCCGGTTCGATGTGCCCGAGTCCGACGGCTTCAGTGTCGGTACCCCGTCTGGGGTGGGGGCCGTTGAACAGTTCGAGCGGAAAGACGTGGTGGTCGAGCGGCACGTTCACACCGAGCCGTGTCCGCGCGGCTGTCAAGCGGCGCAGCGCCACGTAGGAGAACGGGCAGAGCAGGTCCGACCAGACCGCGATGGTGCCTGGCGCGACTTCGGGTAGAGAGGATGCAGAGGTCATCCGGGCTCCTGATGTTCGGTTCCCGCAGGATTGGTCGAGAAGTGCTGAGGGTGGAGCAGAATCGCGACACGACGCTCGGTAGCCATGGCCGCGTCATAAGCGTCGAGGTCTTCGTGGACACCACCCGCGGCATGGAAGATGTCGCGGAGCAGACCGGGAAGTGTGCGGGCGGGCAGTCCCGCAAGGTGATCGTCCGGTCCGGCAAGCTCGACCGGCCCGCTGACCGCGACCCACTCCCAACCGGCCCGAAACACCAGTGTGGCGCGTGGGGTATGGCGCAGGTTAGCCAGCTTGGCGGTCGCCCCGCGAGCCACCAGTGCGACGGTCTGCGCACCGGTGACCGGGTGTATGAGCACGCCCGCGTTGACGACGCTGACCGCGGGAGAACCGTCCCGACGCTGGGTCACCAGCACGGCCAGCCACCGCTCGGTGCTACCGAACTGGCGGACCAGCCGCAGCCCCTGCTCGAGCTCGGCGTCGGCTGGGGTTGTCATCAGAACGTCTTGCCCAGGTCACGAGCCGCGGTGTCGGCGAGCCGATGCTCGGCCTTGGCATCACCGGTGAGGGTCGGGTGGTAGCGGATCTCAGCGATGTCGGTGATCCCGGTCCAGCGCAGCCAGTCGTTGAAGTAGGTCGAGTGGAAGTCAGTGCCGAATTCCGATCCGAGGGCGGGGCCCCAGACCGCGCTGGTGTAGACAACGACTGCCTTCTTGCCGCGTCCGGCAAGCAGGTGCGTGTAGCCGGTGTGCGGGTCGACACCGAATACCGCGCCGGGTTGTGAGATCACGTCGATGAACTGCTTGAGGATGTAGGGCACGCCGGCGTTCCACATCGGCACGCTGAACAGCAGTCGGTCAGCGGCGTCGAGGCGGTTGAACGTGTCCAGCGCGGCCTGCCACGCGGCCGCCTGCTCGCCTGCCGGGGTCCCGCCGCCGAAGACCGTCATCTTGGCGGCTGCGGCGGTCGGTCCGAATTCGGGCACCGACCCGTCCCACAAGTCCCAGTGCTCGATCTCGACATCGGGATGCGTCTCACGGTAGGCGTCCAGGAACGCATCCGCGAGACGACGTGACTGCGAGGCATCGCCTCGCGGGCTCGCGGAAATATGCAACAGTTGGTCACGAAGGTCTCCTTCGGGAATCAGGCAATGTGTCGGCGGATCTTTCGTTTCGGCACTATTCGGACTACAGTCCACATCATGGATGGTCACCGTATCGGACTGGAGTCCGGATCGTCAAGCAGCACGACTGGCCACTCTCCACCACCGGCGGAGCCTCGCCGTTCCAACCTGACGCTGCCTCTGCTGGGCGGCGCCGTGCCGCGCGAGCGAGCTGATGCCGCACGCAACCGCGCCCGGATACTCGCCGTCGCACAGCGGCTGTTCACCGAACGCGGCGTCGCGAACGTCACGATGGACGACGTCGTCGCCGCCGCCGGAGTCGGCAAAGGCACGTTGTTCCGGCGATTCACCGACAAGCAAGGCCTCGCGTTCGCCCTCCTGGACCAAAGCGAACGCCACCTGCAGGGTTTGATGCTCAGCGGCCCGCCACCGTTAGGACCTGGAGCACCCCCCCGCCAACGACTGGCCGCGTTCGCTATCGCCTACCTGACCTATGTGGACGACCAGCTCGACCTCGTACTGATGAGTGAGACCAGCTCCCCCGGTGCCAGATTCCGCAGCGGCGCTTACACATTCTGGCGCCAGCACTGTCGCTACCTGCTGCGGCAGGTCGTGCCCGACCCCGAGCTCCGCGCCGACCTGCTGCTCGCCGCATTGTCCGCCGAGCAAGTCCGCTACTGGTTGCGTGATCAGCACTACCAGCGCGACCATCTGGCAGCGATGCTCACGGCCCTGGCCTGCGCATCCCCCTGAATCAAGCACAGACTCCGATGGTTCTTACCAAGAAATGACGAATAGGCCCATCCGACTTGCGCACGCAGTAACGCAATCAGTGACACTGGAAAGAATAGCGACCACCCGAGACGAACATATCGCCTCCCGGCGTTGGTACGGGCGAACCCGACGAACATCGCCTGCACTCGCGCCACCGTCAACGACCGCAACGGCACGCTCCCGAGGTACGGCTTGAGATAATCGTTTACCTGCTGGGTGTACAGCCGACGCGTATTGAAAATCAGGGTCTGCCGCGTCTCCAGCCAGATGTCCAACCACTGCGCCACCGACACGGCACTCCGCCCCGGAACCACGTCACCCCCCAGCAGATACGCCCGCGCCTGCTCCGCAGCCACACGAGACCGGAATCCACCACGACGCACCCGATGCCGCCGCCCGTCCCCGGCCACACGGCAGCTCCAGCGAGAAATACCAACTCCCGGGACCCCGCTCAGCCAACCGACGACACCTTTCGCTACCCGCTTCCTCTCGTGTCTTGCAGCCGCAGCGCTTGTACACCGCTGCACGCCTCCGTCACTACCTCCTTATCGATTACCTCAGCGTGCGCCTCCGTGTCCGCGACCAACACAAGCTGTCCGCGGGACAGCCTGGACGAATGGGCCGCGACCAGGGACGCAGCCGCAGAGTCAAGGTGACCGTCAAAAGCGATCGTCGACATCGAAACAGCACAGTGGCGGCGATGGTCGACGCAGCCCAGCAGTTCATGCCGGTCTGGCTCCCGTACGTCGACGGCGCCAAGCTCGTGCTCACGACACTGGGTTCTGTGCCCGTCGTGATCTTGCTGGCGTTGCGGCCAGCAAGGACGTACTTCCACTAGCCGACCACCGTCCACTTCAGACGGATGGTGCTCACGAACGTGGCCTGGCGGACCACCACCGACACTCCGCGACCGGCGAACCGCTCGCAGTAGCGGCTCAGCTGCGCGACGTCCACAGCAGCGGCGGCACCCCAAGCCCGGGGAAGCGTCTTGCGCCACCGCTATTCAGTGTTACTATGTACTGGTACTCAGCAGCACCAAGTAGTTGGAGGGTGGTCCATGGGCAAGCAGGTGACGGAGATGCTCAAGGGCACGTTGGAGGGCATCGTCCTGGCGATCCTGTCCAGCCGGTCCGCGTACGGCTACGAGATCACGGCATGGTTGCGCGATCGGGGTTTCTCGGACATCGCGGAGGGGACGGTCTACGCGCTGCTGGTCCGGATCGAACAGCGCGGCCTGGTCGACGTGGAAAAGGTCCCGTCGGAGAAAGGGCCGCCGCGCAAGGTGTACTCGCTCAATGCGACGGGCCGGGAGTACCTCGAAGAGTTCTGGAGGACGTGGAGCTTCCTCACAGAACGGCTCGAACAGCTCCGCGAAGGAGGGAAATAGCCATGGCACCCAAGTGGATCGAACTGGTCACCGGGTCTCTCGAACAGAAGAAACGCTACCGGCAGTACAAGGCCCGCTCGCGAGAGCTTCCCCCGAGTTATCGCGCGTCGATCGAAGCGCTGGAGCGGTACCTGATGTACTACGGGGCCATCACGAACGGGGACGCACTCGTGTCGATGCACGAGGACCTGCTCGACCTGTTCGAGCAGAGCGCGGCGGACAAGACCCCGATCCGCACCGTCGTCGGGGACGACCCAGTGGAGTTCATTGAGACGTTCGTCCGGAACTACTCCGAGGGCCAGTGGATCAACAAGGAGCGGGAACGGCTGATCAAGGCCATTGACCGCGTCGCGGGAGAGGGGTCGCTCTGATGACGACGCACGAGGTAATCCACGTGCAGGGCATGGAGAAGTCGTACAAGGATCTGCAGGTGCTGCGCGGCGTGGACTTCGACGTGGCACGGGGCAGCATCTTCGCGCTGCTCGGCTCGAACGGAGCGGGCAAGACCACGGTCGTGAGGATCCTGTCCACGCTGCTCAAGGCAGACGCGGGGACAGCGACCGTCAACGGCTTCGACGTCGCCAGGCAACCGGAGAAGGTGCGGGAGTCCTTCAGCCTCACGGGTCAGTTCGCGGCCGTCGACGAAATCCTCAGCGGCCGGGAGAACCTCGTGCTGGTCGCCAAGCTCCGGCACCTCAAGAACCCGGGCGCGATCGCCGACGATCTGCTCGCCCGTTTCTCGCTCACCGACGCGGGCGGGCGGAAGGCATCGACGTACTCGGGCGGTATGCGTCGCCGCCTGGACATCGCGATGAGCCTCATCGGGAATCCGCCCGTCATCTTCCTTGACGAGCCGACATCCGGGCTCGACCCCCAGGCGCGCATCGAGGTGTGGCAGGCCGTCAAGGACCTCGCCGACCACGGGACGACGGTGCTGCTCACGACGCAGTACCTCGACGAGGCAGAACAGCTCGCCGACCGGATCGCGATCCTCCACAAGGGAAGGATCATCGTGAACGGCACCCTCGCCGAACTCAAGCGGCTGCTCCCGCCCGCCAAGGTCGAATACGTCGAGAAACAGCCTTCCCTCGAAGAAATCTTCCTCTCCCTCGTCGGCGACGACGGCCAGGAAGGTGCCGAGGCGGCACGGACGAGTGAGGAACAACGATGACCACGCACACCTTCGGCGACACCGCCGTCCTGTTAGGACGGTCACTGCGCCACATCACGCGCAGCCTCGACACCATCATCACGACCGCGATCATGCCGATCGCCTTCATGCTGCTGTTCGTCTACGTGTTCGGCGGCGCGATCAACACGGGTGCGGGGACGGATTCATATGTGAACTACCTGCTGCCAGGGATACTGCTGATCACGATCGCCTCGGGTATCTCCTACACCGCGTTCCGGCTTTTCATGGACATGAAGAGCGGCATCTTCGAGCGCTTCCAGTCGATGCCGATCGCGCGGTCGTCCGTGCTGTGGGCGCACGTGCTGACCTCGCTGGTCGCCAACCTGATCTCGCTCGTGGTCGTCGTGCTCGTCGCGCTGCTCATGGGCTTCCGCTCGGGAGCGGGGGTGCTGCCGTGGCTCGCGGTCGCCGGCATCCTGATCCTGTTCACCCTGGCGCTGACCTGGATCGCCGTGATCCCCGGTCTCACCGCCAAGACGATCGACGGCGCGAGCGCGTTCGCCTACCCGCTCATCTTCCTGCCGTTCCTCAGTTCGGCGTTCGTGCCGACCGGCACCATGCCCGGCCCGGTGCGCGCCTTCGCCGAGCACCAACCGGTGACGTCCATCGTCAACGCCATCCGCAACCTGCTGGCTGAGCAGCCGGTCGGTACCGACATCTGGATCGCGCTCGCCTGGTGCGTCGGCATCCTCATCGCCGCCTACGTCTTCGCGATGGTCATCTACCGCCGCAAGATCAGCTGATCCTAGTCGTCACCGAGGCCGGCGTGTTCGAGGTCGAGGATCCGCTGGATCCGGCGCCGGGTGGCGTCGGTGATCGCGTCGGACTCGAACAGCCTGGTCAGCTCGGCCGCTTCCACATCCAGGATTTCGCGCCGCAACGCGGGATAGCCGCTGTAGCGGGACACCTCGGTCTCCTCGACGTCGTCGTCGAGGCGGATCCGGTCGATCCTGGCCTGCCAGCTGCTGCGGAGCTGGTCCACCACGAACCCGGGCGCCGACTCCGTCTCCGCGATGTGCTCGAGGTGGCTCAGCCCGGCCTCCGCGATGGCGAGCCGGGCCCGGCTCTGCTCGTGGCGGATGTCGGCCGGGTCGAGCGCGATCCCGGCGCGGCGGACCAGCGGTGCGAGCGTGAAACCCTGTACCACCAACGTGATCACGATGACCGCGGTGGTCAGCAGCAGGACGAGGTCACGGGAAGGCAGCGCCGAGCCGTCCAGCGCCGCCACCGGCAGCGACAGCGCCGCGGCCAACGGCACCACGCCGCGGGCACCGGCCCAGGAAACCACCGCGGGCACCTGCCACGACGGCCGTTCCCCGCCCCGGCGCTGCCGCAGCGCTGAGAGGACGAACACCAAGAGCAGCCGGACCAGCATCAGCGTCGCCGCGATCGCCACCGCCTGCAACAGCCACCACGCGCCCGTCCCCGCCAGCCGCCGCACCAGCGCGGGCAGCTGCAGCCCGATCAAGCCGAAGACGACGCTCTCCAGCAGGAACACGACCGTCTCGTAGACCGCACCGACCTGCAGCCGGATCCGCGCCGTGGTCAGCCGCTCGGCCTGGGTCCCGAGCAGCACGCTGGCGATCACCACCGCGGTCACCCCCGAGCCGCCGAACGACTCCGCGAGCACGTACCCCGCGTACGGCGTGACCAGCGCGACCACGGTCTCCAGCACCGGATCCTCGGTACGCCGCCGGATCAGGAACGCTCCGGCCGCGGTCAGCACGCCGATCACGAGACCACCCCCGGCGAGCACGGCGAACTCCGAGAGCGTCTTTCCCCATGACGCCGCACCACCAGCGACCGCCATGAACAATGCGACCCGGAACAGCAGCAGGCTGGTCGCGTCGTTGAACAGGCTCTCGGCCTGGATCAGCGCCTGTACCCTCGGCGGCAGCGCGAGCCGCCGGGCCAGCGCGGTGACCGCGACCGGGTCGGTGCTGGCGAGCATCGCGCCGAGCACGAACGCCATCCCGACCGGCATCGGCGTCACGGCGACAACGATCCCGACGACCGCGGCGGCGGACAGCAGCACGAGCCCGACCGAGAGCGCGGCGACCGGCCGCGCGACAGCGCGCAGGTCCCGCCACGGCAACTCCTCCCCCGCCGCGAACAACAGCGGCGGGAGCACGATCAGGCTGATGATGTCCGGGGTGACCTGAATGGCCGGAACGCCCGGCAGCAGACCGACGACGATCCCCGCGACCACGAGCAGCGAGGGCGCGGGCACCCGCAGCCGGTTGGCGAAGGTGGCCACCACGGTCGCGACGACGACCAGGAACAGTACCGTTTCGACCCCGCGCATGACCGGTCCCTCCGTCGTCCATTGAGGATGCCGACCAGACTTCCCGGCGCGCCGGGCCCAAGCCTACGTCAAGAACGCGTCAGCGACCCGAGGTGTCAAAGCACGAACCGGTAGCCGCTGCCCGGCTCGGTGAGCAGGTGCCGCGGCCGGACCGTCATCAATGCGCCCTGGATCGGTCCCGGCGGTAGGCCGTTGAAGATGATGGACGCCCTGAGCGTCACCCTGGTCCGGTAGGCAACCTTGTCGCTGGTGTTGCGCAGCACCGCACCCATACTCACCAAACCTGATGCAGAGACCCCTTTCTCCGCGACTTCGATCTCCCCGCCGCCCGGCGCGGCCTTCGCGGATTCCGGTCGTTCCTGAACCGAATTCGGGATGTCACACGGCCCCGCCACCGGCTCGTCGCAACGAACCGACAGCACCACCGTGGTGATTCCGGCAGCGGCGACCACTGCCACAATGATCGCCACCAGCAGCAACCTGCGTTTCGTCTTCATCGCCGCCTCAGTTTCGACAAGTTAGCCACGATGCCACGGCGCGAACGATCCGGTACGTGAGAGTGAGTGACCGGAGGGAGGAGCCGAGCACTCGTGTCGCCCGCCCGGACGGTGTGTCAGACCATGGCGAGCCGGTCCACCAGCAGCTCCACCCTCCGCTCGTCGTCCCCGGGCGGCAGCCGTCCCGCCCTGGTCAGGGTGACCAGCCCGTGCAGGGCCGCCCAGAACACCTCGGTGAACAGTCCCGGGTGGACGCCGTCTCCGGCGACCTCGCCGAGGGTTTCCAGCAGTGCCGCGAAGGCGTCCTTCAGCGGCTCTGGGGTGTCCTCGTTCGCGAACGCCAGACCGCCGTCGAGCTGGAACATGGCGTCGTAAACCGCCGGGTTGCGCTCGGCGAAGTCGAGGTAGGCGCGGGCGAGGGCCGTGACCCGGGCGCGCGGGCCGTCCGCGGCGGAGGCCACGGCCCGCAACGCCGCGGCCATCTCGGCGGCACCCTCAAGGGCGACGGCGCCGATGATCTCGCGCTTGCCACGGAAATGGCTGTAGAGGACGGGCTGGCTGTATTCGATGCGCTCGGCGAGCAGGCGGGTGGTGACCGCGTCCCAGCCCTGTCGCTCGGCGAGTTCGCGGGCCGTCGCCACGATGAGGCGCTCACGGTCCGCCCGTTCGCGCTGCTTACGCTCCTGTACCGACATGGATAGATCCTAGCATCGCTAGACAATCTATCGGCGGTCGTACTAGTGTTGCCTTATCAGCTAGCAACACTAGATTTTAGGAGGGTCATCGTGCTCACCGCACTCGAGGTCTTCACCACCGTGGTCGTCGGCCTGCTGGTCGGGGTGGAGTTCTCCGTCGCCTTCGTCCTCAACCCGATCTTCAACGGACTCCCCGAGGACAGCGCCCAGCTCGGCCGCGCCCACGGGGGCCGGATGCTCGGCGCCCTCATGCCGTTCTGGTACATCGGCTCGCTCGTCCTGAGCGCGGTCTGGGCCATCGCCGGCTGGCATCACCCCGGCGCCGGGCTCGTCGTCATCGCCGCCGCGCTGCTGATCGTGAGCGTGCTCATGTCGATCCTGCTACTCGTCCCGATCAACAACCGGAGCAAGACGTGGACCGTCGAAAACCGGCCCGAGGACTGGAAGGAGCAGATGAACCGCTGGGACCGCTTCCACTACGTCCGCGTCGCCGTCATCGTCGCGGCCTTCGCCCTGCTGGCCACCGCCCTCGCCTGAGCCCGCGGGCCGAGACCGCGCAGGCAGTCTTGCCCGACACTCAGCGCTCTGGGAAGGCAACGGAAGAACGCCAGCTCAATCAAAATCCACACGCCGACGTAGCCGCGGACCGTTTGTGCCTGAAGCGACTGGTCGCCCGGCCCGGCGGGATCCCGCTCAAGCGAAACGGGGACGCGGTCCACCACGACCGTGTCCCCACCGCCTCCGCTACGCCGTCACCGCGAAGTTGAGGCTCAGCGTCGGGAGGCGAGATCGTCCAGGACTTTGCGCTTGTAAAGCTTCATTGCGTCCGTACCGGTGTGGCCCGCCTCGTCGAACACGATGAGTTCAGCGTCGGGCCAGGCTTGGGTCAGCTCCCAGGAGGTTTCGATCGGGGAACCGAGATCGAGACGGCCGTGCAGCAGCACTCCAGGAATACCTGCCAGCTTTTTGGCATCGCGCAACAGCGCGCCCTCCTCGAGAAACACGGAATTCCCGAAGTAGTGCGCGCAGATGCGTGCCCGACCGAGCATTGCCTCCACTGGACGGTCGCTGTACGAACCGGGGGTGCCGTTCAAGTCGAGGGAGATGGTGGCGTCCTCCCAGGCGTGCCAGTCACGCGCCCATTTCGCCTCGAAAGAGGCACTGGTCTTCGAGCAGGACGATGACTTCGAGGAACGCCTCACGCTGGCGGTCACCGGCCGGGCGCCGCACGAGTCGCTCATCCCCGCCTTGCGCCGCGAGATCCAGGCGCTGGTGCGGCATTGCGCGGCGGAGGGCGCCGCCCCGATCTGGCGCATGATCGACGAATCACCCGCCCTGCGGGAGTACGAGGAGTCGATGAGGCTGCGCCACGCGGAGTCGCTGGCAACGGCCCTCGCCGCCGATCCCGGCCTGTCACAGACCACAACGGCCTGCCGGACGATCGCGAGATTCGTGATCGACGCCTATTCGCTGGCCCGCGAGGCGGCCGATCCGGCGGCCGCGGTGGACGAGATCTTCCGGATGATCGAGGCTGCCTGGGAGGTCGCCAGCCCGTCCCGACGTGCGTGAGGAAACGTTCGTCCAGATAGGACAGAGGCCGGTCGGACCGTTGTGAGCCGCCGGACAGGCTCGCGTAGCCGTCGCCGAAATCGTTGAGGCGTAGCCAATTCAGCGGGCGATGCGAGCCGCGAGTGTCACCTGGCCGGGGCCGGTCAGCTCGTCCACCGCCACTCGTCGTCCGGCGATGGCCATCAGGAGCGATTCGCCGGGCCCGCGGACCTCGGGCCCGGATCCGGTGGACCAGCCGAGGTCGGTGGCGACCAGCCGTAGACCTCGGGCGCGCCAGAACGCCCGGATCGGCGGAGCGACCAAGGCTGCCTTCAACGCACGTCGCAGCCGCTCGGCGGGCACGTCGCGGGGCAGGCCGAGCGGCCGGCGGATGTCCTGCTGATGGATGAGGCCGTCGACGAGCGCGATCATCCCGCCGAAACCGGCGGTCAAACCGCGGGGTTCGAGGTGGTCGCCCAGCAACTCCAGTAGCTCAGCGGGACTGCGGGTGTTGTACTCGCTGACGCCGACATCGTTGACGCGGTCCGGGATGAACCGGCCCTTGACGAAACGAGCGGCGAGCCCGCGTTTGCCGAGCTCCTCGTAACTGACGACATGGGCGACCACGTCACGCACCCGCCACCGCGAGCACAACGTCGGCGCGTCCCACTGCTCCGGCGGCAAAGTCGTCAGCAACGCCAGGAAGTCGGCGCGCTCTTCGCGGGCCATCGCCATCATGGTCATGACGCCAGGTCCGTTGTGGTGTCGAGAACGGTCGCGGCGGAGGTCACCTCGGTCAGCATGCCTCAACGGTAAGCCAGGTTCTCCGCTTCGCGCCGGGTGAGCACCAAGGGGGCGTCCTCGGTGATGGCCACCGTGTGCTCGGAGTGGGCCGTGCGCGAGCCGTCCGCCGACCGGATGGTCCAGCCGTCGGCGTCGTAGACGATCTGGTCGGTCGTACGGGCGAACCACGGTTCGAGCGCGAGCGTCAGCCCCGGCCGGAGCTTCAGGCCGCGGCCCGCCCGGCCCATGTTGGGGACGTGGAGATCCTCGTGCATGGTGCGGCCGATGCCGTGGCCACCGAATTCGTTGTTGACCGGATAGCCGTGGTCGCGGGCCACCGCCCAGATCGCCGCCGAAATGTCGCCAAGGCGGTTGCCGGGACGTGCCACTTTGATCGCCGCCTCCAGCGCTTCCTCGGTGGCGCGGATGATCCGCAGGTCCTCCTCGGCAGCGGTCCCGACGACGACCGTGCGCGCCGAGTCGGCCACCCAGCCGTCGATGCCGACCGCGAGGTCCGCGCTGAGCACGTCCCCGTCGCGCAGGATGTAGTCGTGGGGCAGGCCGTGCAGGACGGCGTCGTTGACCGAGAGGCAGATGACGTTGCGGAACGGGCCTTTGCCGAAGGACGGGGCGTAGTCCCAGTAGCACGACTCCGCCCCGCGGCGTTTGATCATGCCGCGCACGTGCTGCTCCAGGTCCAGGAGGTTGACGCCCACGTCGGCGAGCCTGCCGACCTCGGTGAGCACCTCGGCGACAAAACGCCCGGCCACCTGCATGCGCTCGATCTCCGCGGGCGTCTTCAGTTCAATCACGAATACCTCACATCGCTGGGCGTTGGTATAGTTATACCGGAACCCTAGCATCAACCGGTATAACTATACCAAGCTCAGTGTGCGTACAGCCCTGCTGCCACGCCCTCAGCTCCACTGGTAACGAGTTTGGGACGCCTCATCACCGGTGGCGAACGCGAACGCCTTGTCCGGCTGGACCCGGTAGAGCTGAACATTCCCGGTCCGAACGGCGTCGCCCAGTTGATGCCAGGTTCCGTCCTCTCGGGTGAGCTGCCAGCCGTAGGCCTGTTCGAACGCGGCCGCCACGGCTTCCCTGGCAGGCTGGTCGGTGACCAGGCTCGCGGTGCCCTCGATGACGTAGTCCATGCCGGTCAGGGTGCCGGTTCCGGTGGTCAGCGCGCAGTGCCGGTTGGCGCCGAGATTCTTGGCTTTCTGCTCGTTTTCCCCGGTGGTGAACCACATCGCGCCGAGCGCCCAGATCGCCAGCAACGGGGTCACGTGGGGGCGCCCGTCCCGGCGCACCGTGCACAGCTGGAATTTCTGGATCCGGCGCAGGGCCCATTCCGTCGCCTCCCACGGCGTCGGGCGGGCGCCCGGCGAGGAGAACGAACCGAGGCTGGTCCGCGGCGGGGTCGGGTCGGCTGCCGGCTGAGTGGACATGATTTCTCCTTGTGTCGTCGCGAATTCCGCCTCGGCGCAGCCGCTGGGAAGGATCAGCTGGTCCCGTCGAGATAGCTGGCCAGGATCGTGGCGACCGACAGCACGGTGTCGAAGTTCGGGACGAGCCTGTTTTTCGTCAGCGCGAAGGCGACACCCCGCGCGGGGTCCGCGTAGGCGTAGCTTCCACCCCCGCCCGGCCACCCGAACGCCACGGAGTTCTCCCCGGCAGGGGCGCCGATCCTGCCGATCGGGAAGCCCAGCGCCATTCGCACCGGACTGCCGAAAACCTGATCCACCCCCGCGAACGCGAGCGCGGACAGTTCCCGCAATCGCGCGGGGTCCACGAACTTGCCTTGCAGCACGGCGTTGTACAGCGCGGCAAGGCCGTGCGCGGTGGCGATACACACCGACGGTATGTCGGCGCGCAGGATCTCGCCGTCGTTGCCGAAATCGGCACTCGGCTGGGCTTCCCACGGCGCGAGGATCGCATCGCCGTTTTCCGGGGCGGCAGGCCATTGCCGCGCCCGCTGCTCCAGGCGCGCCAACCCCGGCAGTGCCTCGTTCGGAGCGGCGAAGTAAAGCTGCCCCTTGATGCCTAGTGGCTCAGTGATCCACTCCCGCAGCAGCTCGCACGGGGGCCGCCCAGTCGCGCGGCGAGCCAGCTCGCCGACGAGATAGCCGAAGGTGTAGGAGTGGTAGCCCATGGCGGCACCCGGGCGCCAGCGCGGCTCGGCGGCGGCCAGCGCTTCACACACCCTGGACCAGTCGGGAAGCTCGGCCGGGGTGACCTCGCGCGGCATGGCAGGCAGGCCGACCGTGTGCGTCAGCACGTGCCGCAGGGTGGCCGTGGCCTTGCCGTGCACACCGAACTCGGGCCAGAGGTCCGTGACCGGGGCGGCGTAGTCGAGGAAACCACGCGCGACGAGCAGATGCGCGAGCGTGGCCGTCACGTTCTTGCCGGTGGAGAAACTGAAGATCGGCGTGCCGGAGGTGACCGGTCGCCCGGTGGCCGGGTCGGCCAGCCCGGCCACCGCGTCGACGATCAGTTCGCCATCGTGATAGACGGCGACCTGCAGACCGGTCTCCGCGCCGGTGCCGACCAGAGTGTCGATATGGCGCTGAATCTGTTCCTGTATGCCACTCATCGCCACCTCGTCACTTTCCCTGCCGAGCGGATGCGTGGTTCACCTGACGTCGTCGATCTCGTGCATGATCTGCAGCACCCATTCCGGTGGTGCGGCCGGGATCGCGGTGTCAGTCATCTGCTGGCTCCGTTCCTACAGTATCGACTGATCGCGTTGACTCATCCTGGTTCAGGCGTTCGAACCGGTCGCGGTTCGCCGGAACTCGCTGGGGTTGGTGCCCCGGACCCGCTTGAACGCCGCGCTGAACCCGAACGGGTCGGCATACCCCACGGCGCGGGCGATGTCCGCGACGGTTGCCGTCCGCCGCTCGATCAGCAGGTCCGCCGCGAGCGTCATGCGCCAGCGGGTGAGGTAGGCCAGCGGCGGTTCGCCGACCAGGTCGGCGAACCGTTTGGCCAGCGTCGACCGCGACACCCCGGTCCGGTCCGCCAGCGAAGCGACCGTCCACGGCGCCGCCGGTTCGGCGTGCAGCAGGCGCAACGCGGCACCGGCCACCGGGTCACGCTGGGCGGCCCACCAGGCAGGCGGCTCGCCGCCGGGCCGGTCGAACCACTCGCGCAGCGTGCACACCAGCATCCAGTCCAGCAGCCGGTCCAGCACCACCTGCTGGCCCGGCGTGTCGACGGCGACCTCGGCGGCGAGGTGGTCCAGCACGGCGTCGGCCGTGCCCCCTTCGGCCGCGCGCAGCACGACGGGAAGCGCGTCCAGCAGCCGTCGGCTGATCTCGCCGCGCACCGGGTAGGCGCCGACGATCAGGGTCGTCGCGCCGCCGCCCTGGCCTGCTGGCTCACTCCAGCCGAGCCGGTGCCGGGTGCCGCCCTGCTCGGGCGTCGCGCAGAACTCGCCGCACCCGATCGGTTCGGCCGGGGTGCCGACCTCGTCGACGAAGGTGAACGTCGCGGGGCCGCGCACGACGATCGTCTCGCGGGCGCGGAGCGGCTCGGGCGGACCGTGCTCCGGCACGATCCAGCCCGCCCCGGTGAGGACGGTGCACAGGGTCAGCGGCGCGCCGTCGACGAAGTGCAGCGCCCAGGGCGGGGACAGGGTCGAGCTGCCGAACAACGAGCCGTGGGCTCGCACCCCGCGGATCAGATCACTGAACGCGTCCACCTCAGCAAGGCTAGACGAATACACAGGTGATCCGGCCTCTCGCCGATGGATTTGTCCAAGTCCGCCCCGTTCAATCGATGTCATGAACACCGACGCCAGTTCGCTGACCACCCAGGACCTCGAGTTCCTCCGGCGCCCGCTGCACGGGTTCCTGTCCGTGGCCGGGGGCCCGCACCCGCCACAGCCCCGGCCGGTGTGGTTCGAGGCCACCGCCGAGGGCACGATCGAACTGTTCACGGACCCCGACGCGCTCAAAGTGCGGCGCCTGCGCCTCGACCCCCGCGCCTCGATCGTCGTCGCCGCCCCCGTGGGTGAACGCGAACGCTGGCTGTCGGTCGCCGGTCACACCACGGTGGAACCGGGCGGGGCACACGACCTGGCCGCCCGCCTCGCCGCTCGCTACTGGGACCTCAGCGACCCGGCCCGCGCCGCCGACCTCGCCGGGATACTGGCCGCGGACCAGGTTCGCCTCGTCATCCACCCGGAGGCCGTGACTCGCTACCGGTATTGACCCCATGGCTCGAGGGTCCGATGGTCCGAAAAGGACTCATCGTGACCGGAATCCCGTTCGGCCACGGTGGGCAACGCCTTCGCGGCCGGTTTCTTCACCTGCGGTGCCCGGCCGTGCACGGTCCCACTCGTCGCGACCTTCGCTCGGCGCCGCACTCGCGATGCTGGCGATGGGCCGGTTCGTCCTTCGCGGGCCGGTTACCGTGGCCGCCACCCCCGCCGCGATCACCGTCTCCTAGCGACCTCGAACCGCAACTTGACCTGGAGCGCGCTCCAGGTCATAAAGTGCGGGAATGACCACGACATTGATCACCGGAGCGAACAAGGGTCTCGGCTTCGAGACCGCCCGACGACTCGTCGCCGCGGGCCACACCGTCTACGTCGGCAGCCGGAACGCCCAGCGAGGCAAGGAGGCGGCCGAGCAGCTGGGCGCGCGGACAGTCCAGCTCGACACCACCGACGACGCGTCCGTGGCGGCCGCCGTGCGGGCCATCGAGGCCGACGGCGGCCTGGACGTCCTGATCAACAACGCCGGGATCGCCGAGTGGCGGAACGAGGACAGCACCGTGATCGGGGCGGCGGACCTGACGGCCGAGATGATGCGGCAGACGTTCGAGACGAACGTTTTCGGCACTGTGCGCGTCACCCACGCGTTTCTTCCGCTGCTGCAGCGGTCCACCGCCCCGGTCGTGGTCAACGTCAGCAGCGGCCTGGCCTCGCTGAGCAAGGTCAGCACCCCGGACGACCATGCCTACGCCTACCCGGGCGTCGCCTATCCGGCGTCGAAGACCGCGGTCAACATGCTCACCGTGCAGTACGCGAAGGCGTTCCCGGCCATGCGGATCAACGCCGTGGAGCCCGGCTTCACCAAGACCGACCTGAACGGCAACAGCGGCACCCAGACCGTCGAGCAGGGCGCCGAAATCATCGTGCGCATGGCGCAGGTGAGCCCCGACGGCCCCACCGGGAGCTTCGTCGACGCTGAAGGCACGCTGCCCTGGTAAGTACTGGCGTGCTCACAGGCACGGCGGCCGGTAGCCGTCGACGCGCAGGCCGCGGAAGTCGAGCCGGTTCGGGGTCTTGCCGACGAAGACCAGGCCGCGTGCCTCGCGCAACGCCGAAGCGAAGGAGTACGGCGGCGTGCCCAGTTCGGGCAGTGCCGTCCACTTGGCGGGCGAGAAGCTGAAGAATCTCTTCACGAGTTTCCCGCCCGTGGACGGCACAAGCGTGAGCCACTTGTCGCCGCCGCTCCAATGCGAGGCCGGACGCAACTGGACGTAGAGGTCGTCAGTCGCGCTGTAGGTCAGCCAGAATCCGGCCGACGCGGAAAGATCGGCCTGCGCCTCGAACTGGTTGCCGAGCCACACGACGATCACGTGCCACTCGGCGTTGAGGAAGGTCACCTTGGCCGCGTACCGGCCGCCCGCGCGGACGAGCAGGCTGCCGGTCGGCGGCACCGTGGCGCCCTCACCGCTGGCAAGCCACTGCTGCAGCCGATCGATCGACGGGTTCGCGCACTCGCAGCTCCGCCAAGGCGGCAGGCCGGAGGCGGCCACCGCCGACGCGTTCGCGGTGGAACCGATCAGGGAGAACACCACCACGGCAACGACCGCCGCGAGCGTCCTCACAAAGGCGAACCTGGCAAGACAGTGCGTCGACCCTACGCGCATGCCAGCGAAGCTAGCACACGTCAACGACGGTTTTCCACGATCCGAGGCCTGCCCGCCAGCCGACGCGCGCGTGTGTCGCGCGTCACGGAATGCCCGTCGATCTTCGGCGCTACACAGAGGAGGAAACCGTTCGTACCCCAGGGAGTGACATGTCCACCACCAGCACGCCGGAAGCAGCGGCCACCGCTCTGCCGATGCCCGAGCTCGACGACTTCGACTTCCCGCTCACCGACGGTGCCGCCTGCCGCATCGAAGACCCCGACTGCGAAGCCTGCCAGTGAGCTGAGCTTCAGCGGGACCGCACCGGTTGGGTGGGTGCGGTACTCCCAGGAGAGCGGGCACCTGTCGCCGTCCTCTTCGCTGCGGAAGTCTCGATGGAGACCCGCCAGACGAAGAGAAACGGCAACAGCATGTCCAAGAACACCGACCAGAAGATCGTGCTCGTCACCGGTGCCAGCAGTGGCATCGGCGAAGGGACGGCCGTCCGGCTCGCCGCCGAAGGCCATCACGTCGTGCTGGGTGCCCGCCGGGCCGATCGGCTCGACGTCGTCGCCGAGAAGATCAGGGCGGCGGGCGGCACCGCCGACGTCCGCCCACTCGACGTGACCGACCGCGACGACATGGCCGCCTTCGTGGACACCGCGGCCCGGCAGCACGGCCGGGTGGACGTGCTGGTGGCCAACGCGGGCGTCATGCCGCTGTCACGGCTCGACTCGCTCCTCGTCGACGAGTGGGACCGCATGATCGACGTCAACGTCCGGGGGCTGCTGCACGGCATCGCCGCCGTGCTGCCGCACTTCACCCGGCAGCGCAGCGGGCACGTCATCACGGTCGCCTCGGTCGGGGCGTACCAGGTCTCGTCGACGGCCGCGGTCTACTGCGGCACCAAGTACGCCGCCAGGGCGATCACGGAGGGCCTCCGGCTCGAGTCCGACCCCGGCATCCGGGTCACCACGGTCTCGCCGGGAGTCGTCGAGTCCGAACTCGCCGAGTCGATCACCGATCCCGGCGCCCAGGACCTGATGCGTACCTACCGCGCGAACCCGATCTCGCCGGATGCCATCGGCGGGGCGATCGCCTACGCTATCGCCCAGCCCTCGGATGTCGACGTCAACGAGATCGTCATCCGCCCCACCCGGCAGCGCTGAAAGCGCTCGCTCAAGCCGAAGGGACGCGGTCGCCGACCATGGCTCCGACACCACTGGGGGACTACCTCCGCAGCAGGCGAGCCGACGTCCGTCCCGCGGACGTCGGCCTGCCGGTGGGCCGGTCACGTCGTGTGGCGGGCCTGCGGCGCGAGGAGGTCGCCCTGCTTGCCGAAGTCAGCGTCGACTACTACGTCCGCCTCGAACAGGGCCGGGAACGTCATCCCTCCGCACAGGTCCTCGACGCCCTCGCCGCCGCGCTGCGGCTCGACGACGACGGCAGGCTGCACCTGTTCCGGCTGGCCGGTCTCGCGCCGAAACCGACGAGTGACCGGCCCGAGCACGTCGACCCCGACCTGCGACGGCTGCTCGACGGCTGGCCGGACACCCCGGCGCTGGTGCTGAGCCGGGTGTACGACGTGCTGGCCCGCAACCGGCTCGGCGAGGCGTTGTTCGCGCCTTTCACGCACTCGGACAACCTGCTGCTCAACATGTTCCTCGACCCGGCCGCGCGGGCTTTCTACCAGAACTGGCAGCACGCCGCGGTCAACACGGTCGCCGGTTTCCGCCTGGCCGCGGGCGAGGTCCCGGACGACCCGCGGGTGCGGGCCGTGATCTCCGAGGCGGATGCGAGCAGTTCGTCGTTCCGGGAACTGTGGGCCCGCAACGAGGCCCGGGGGAAAAGCGCCGAGGTCAAGACCTTCGTCCACCCGGAGGTCGGTCCGATCACCCTCCGGATGCAGACGTTCGACGTACGTTCAGCACCCGGCCAGCAGCTGATCGTCTACCACGCCGAGCCCGGATCCCGGAGCGCGCACGCGTTGACGCTTCTGCAGGCCACGATAACCCCGGCTCTCCTTGGTAAAACTCAACCGGTGATTCGTCCCTTCGCGACCTCGGCGACGGCAGTCGATGACGATACGCCTCAGCTGACTCGAAACAGGACTGGGTCATATTCGATCTGATGGATCGACAGTGTCTCCGCGAAGAAACCGCTGGCGAATCCCGCCGAAGTCGTACGCTGGAATCTCGGCAAGAATTACCTGCGGGACCTCGCGCGCGGGAATATCCCGGTTCCCCCAACCGCGTTGCTCTAGCCCGGTCAGGTTGGCGACAATCCGTATCTCACAGCCGGTGGGCGGCCACCCACGTTCAACACCGAGATCTACCAGGACCATCCGCCGCTTGCGGATGCTCGGTGCCCCGAACATTACTTGGTCCGGGGTGGGTCGTGTGCGGTGTTGCGGATGGGTCTTCGCTCCGGATCCAGCCACCCAGGCGGTATCCATTCGATGATTCCGTTACGCAACCGCATATCCCACCCACCATGATGAAGCAGGTGGTGATGTCTCTCGCAGGCGAGTCCGAGATTGACGATGTCCGTCGGGCCTCCGACACCGCCGGGGTTGCTCCAGTGCACAATGTGGTGTGGCGTTGCCCATTTCGGGCCTCGTGAACACCCCGGACCGGTACACCCACGATCCCGGATGATCAACGCCCGCCGCTGCGCCGGAGTCGCCGTCCGTACCGCGCGGCCCAGGTCGAGGACCTCACTCGCACCGTTCAGTACCGCTGGTACGGCCTTCGCGTCGCAGCACATCCGCCGCACCTGACTCACACTCAACGCACCATAACCATCCAGCATGACTATGCCTGCGCGGCGTTCCAGCTCCTCCAGCCCGATCGTCACCGTGACGACCGCCCGTTCACCGGCCTTGACGGGCAGGTCCGGAGAGCGGGCGGCGAGGTCGAAGATCGCCGCCAACGCATCACCGTGACGCTGCGCCGCCGTCCGCGAATCCCGGTTACCGAACACATCAACCGGATCAGGCTTCGCCAACGGAATCAACATGTCCTCCGCGAAATGCCCGGCCTCAGGATCAAACTCACCCGAGTACTTCATCCGACCATCACGCGTGAACGAGTACCGGAACTCCCGGTGGGGACGGGACAGGTCCCGCTCACGATCCTCCGGCTTCTTGTCCAGCACATCCCAGTACCCCAGCACCCGCCGCCCTACTTTACGAACGGTGGCGGGGATCGCCTGCTGCGACAACTCGACCAGGGTGGCCTCGTGCGCCGCGACCTCCTCCACTGACACTGAGTCCGGAGCCTGCGAGAGGACGTGTTCGATCTCGTGGGCGTGTTCCCGGTTGATCTCGCCGGACTCCAACGCCTTCCGCATCAACGGAAGCACCGCAGTAGCCTGAGCAACACGAGCGGAGGCTTCCCTCTTCGACACCCGCAACGACAACGCCAACATCGTCGCCGTATCACGGAAACCCTTCTCCACACACAAACCGCGCCTGTCGACGTCACCGACGAGATCCAGCATCCGCGCATACACACGACACAAATCCCGTTCGACAGCAAGCAGCCCAGCAGTCAACTCCCCATCGGAAAGCTGCCACACCGGCACCACCTCATCAACACCCACACCCCCACTCTACCCGAACATCTGTTCGAATCACCACCCGTTCAGGTACGACTGACCACCTTTCTTAACCACCAGAAACCGTTACAGGACAGCGAAGAGGACGGAGAAGCTCTTCACCGTGCCGGAGACAGTGCCGGTACCGCCCGGACGACCGACCAAGGCACCGGAGTCTCGACACTGGCCACCGCACAGGAATACCGACGAGCTTGGCACCACCGATCACGTGAACGCGGCGAACATGCCGGGCTCGTAGGAACCTCCCTTCTGGTGCAGGATCACGGCGAGCCGGTTGGCCGCGTTGATCACGGCGACCAGGGAGACCAGCGCGGCGATCTGGTCGTCGTCGTAGTGCTTGCGCGCCTGGGCCCAGGTCTCGTCGGACACGCCTTGGTGGGCGTCGGCGAGCCGGGTTCCCTCCTCGGCGAGGGCCAGGGCCGCTTGCTCGGCTTCGGTGAACACGTCCGCCTCACGCCAGGCGGCGACCAGGTTGAGCCGGACCGCGGTCTCACCGGCGGCCGTGGCTTCCTTGGTGTGCATGTCCACGCACCAGCCGCAGCCGTTGATCTGGCTGGCGCGCAGGCTCACCAGTTCCTGGGTGGCTTTCGGCAGCGGCGATCGGTCGATCACCTGGGCCGCGTTGGCGAACCGCTTGGCGAATTTGGTGCCGATCTCGGTGGCGAACAGGTCGATACGGGGTTCCATGGCTTCGTCCTCACTCGTGGTGTCGTGTGCTGTCGCACCGGACGAACACGAGATGCCGGTGGCCCGTTCCGTGTGACAACCCGGCTGCGTGACGCGGGCCACGACGTGTCGGTGTCACAAAACGGCGGGATCCGGTGTCCGATGGGTGACACCGTCGA
Organism: Amycolatopsis sp. H20-H5; assembly: GCF_035828755.1. NCBI lineage: Bacteria > Bacillati > Actinomycetota > Actinomycetes > Pseudonocardiales > Pseudonocardiaceae > Amycolatopsis > Amycolatopsis sp. H20-H5. Next base: position 25,315 of record NZ_JAYMZS010000015.1, read on the forward strand.
AAGCGAACAGGAGCCACCATGGCCGGCACGCCGGATCCCGCCACCGAGGCGTTCCTCGCCCACCGCAACCTGCTGTTCACCGTCGCCTACGAGATGCTCGGCTCGGCCGCCGACGCCGAGGACGTCCTGCAGGAGACCTGGCTGCGGTGGGTGGGCGTCGACCTCGGCATCGTGGAGAATCAGCGCGCCTACCTGGTCCGGATCACCACCCGCCAAGCGCTCACCCGGCTGCGCACGCTCAGCCGCCGCAAGGAGTCCTACGTCGGCCCCTGGCTGCCCGAGCCGCTGCTCACCGCGCCCGATGTGGCCGAGGACGTCGAGCTGGCCGACAGCGTCTCGATGGCGATGATGCTGGTACTGGAGACGCTCGCGCCGACCGAGCGGGCGGTGTTCGTGCTGCGCGAGGTGTTCGCCCTGGACTACGACGAGATCGCGGAAGCCGTCGGCAAGAGCCCGGCCGCGGTTCGCCAGATCGCGCACCGGGCGCGGGCGCACGTCGCCGCTCGACGGCCGCGCGGGGTCGTCTCCCAGACCGAGTCCCGACAAGCGCTCGAGGCGTTCCAGCGGGCGGCCGAAACGGGTGACCTGCAACGCCTGCTCGACCTCCTCGCGCCGGACGTCGTCTTCCTTGGTGACGGTGGCGGGGTCAAACAGGCCGTGCTGCGGCCCGTCGTTGGCGCCGACCGCGTGGCCCGCGTGCTGGCCGCCGGGCTGGGCAGGATCGCCGCCATGGGGTCGCTGCGACCGGCCGAGGTCAATGGCCACCCCGCACTCGTTCTCCGGCTCGACGGCGAGATCGACACCGTCGTCGCGGTGCGCATCGACGACGGCCTCATCAGCGGGCTCTACGCCGTGCGCAATCCCGAGAAGCTGTCGCACATGGAACAGGAGACCGCCCTGCGCCGCTGAATCCCGGCCCGGTCAAGAAGGCAGGTATCGGCACCGGCGACAGCTACATCAATCGCCCGACCGTTAAGAAGAGAGGGGGCACCCGTATCGCTGCAGCGTTCATGGGTCTCACCTCCCGATGCCCGATCACAGCCCTTTTCCCGCCGCTGACTCGACGTGGCGGCGTGATGCGCGACAGGCACTGTCAGCGGATCGTGCGCGACCGGTCAGCGGAGCGGCGGAGGGTGGGAACCACACCAGCCACGACACCCCGAGGAGTCCGAAATGCCGATCGCACCGCAGCTCACCCCGGTCCGCGCCGAACTGACCGTCGACGGCCGCCGTCTGTCCTATTTGGACTTCGGTGGCCCCGGCCGTCCCTTGCTCGCCCTGCACGGTCATCTGGACGAGGGACGCACCTGGAGCGCACTGGCCGCCGCGCTTTCGCCACGGTGGCGGGTCATCGCCCCGGATCAGCGGGGGCACGGGGATTCCGACCGCGCCCCGGGCTACACCCGTGACGACTACGTCGCCGACGCGCTCGCGCTGCTCGACCACCTCGGCGTCGAGCGGGTGGTGGCGCTCGGCCACTCCGGCGGCGGGATGACCGCGTACCGTCTCGCGGCACGGCACCCCGAGCGCGTCGTCGCCGTCGTCGACGAAGACGGGCCGGTGGCCAATCACGGCGACGGTCCCGGTCCCCTGTCCTTCGTCCTCGACCTGCCGTATGAGGCTCCGACCCGCGACGCGCTGCTGGCCGGCCTCGGGCAGCTGGCGCCGATGGTCGCCGAGACCGTCCGGGAGAACCGCGACGGCACCTGGCGGCTGCCGTTCCACCCGCGGGACACCGTCGTCTCCGAGGAGCACACGCGCGGCGAGCACTGGGCCGACTGGCTCGGCAGCGACTGCCCCGCCCTGCTCGTCCTGGCGCTGCGGAGCCAGGCGCTCCCGCTCGAACAAGGCCGGGAAATGGTGGCCCGGCGAACCAACACCCGGCTGGCCGAGCTGGACACCGACCACTTCGTCCACACGGCCGACCCCGCCGGGTTCGCCGGGGCGGTGCGCGAGTTCCTCGACACGCTCGACCCGGCGTGAACGGCACCCCGGCGCCCGGTCAGGAAGTGCAGGGGACGATCTTGTAGTCCTCCAGCGACAGCGGGTTGCCGAGCTTCTGGCAGGTCGTGCTGTAGACGACGGCCTGCGGGGCCGGGGTCGGGAAGGTCAGCACCGGCACCGGCCTGCCGACGGGCCACAGGTCGTTGGGTGGCTGCTGTTCCGTCCAGTAGAACTCACCGGCGGCGCCTTGGATCGGCGCGTCCCGGAAGCTGGCCAGCCGGTTGCGGACGTCCACCGAGCTCGGGAGCTCGCCGCCCTTGTCGCCGAAGGCCGCGTGGATCGCGACGGCGGCCGCGGCGACGGCGTCGTGGTGCATGATCGCGTAACCGTCTGAAAGATCGGCTTCCGGGAAGCCCGCGCGGCCGGTGGTGAACACCTCGCGGAACTTGTCGTAGTGGGCCGGTTTGTTGCTGGCCGCTCGCCAGCTTTCCGGGTCGGTGGACGACGCGGCCAGGATCGTCACCCTGGCCGCCTTGAGGTCCTGGGTGGTCAGCGGCTCGCCGAGCTTGCCCTCCTTGGCGCTGTCCACCACCACCAGGCCGGTCACCCCGGTGGCGACCACCAGGTTCTTCGACGCGCTCTGTCCGCGCCGATTTTTGAGGCTGCGCACCAGACTGGGCAGGTCCGCGTCCCGGCCCGCGTAGAAGACGACGCCGGAGTTCTCGATCCCGATCGCGTCGACGGCGCCCTGGAACAGGCCGGGCGAGCCGGTGGTCGGCGGGGTGCTGCCGCTGAACGAAGACAGGTGGTCGTTGAGCTTGTCCTCGGCGAACTCGTCCACCAGCGCGTTGCCGAGACTCTGGACGTAGCTGTCGTTGTTGCGGTCCCGCACCAGGTACGCGGGCCCGAGACCCTGGCGGTCCTTGAGCGCGTTCTTCAGCGCCGCCGCGTAGTCGTGGTTGGACGGCGACACCTTGAACAGGCCAGGCGGCTCGGTTCCCGCGCCGCGGGTGGTCATGTCGTCGGCGGTGAGGACCGCGCCGATGCTGGGGAGCTGCCAACGGGAGTTCAGTTCCACGGCCGCGTCCCGGGTCTGCGCGACGCTGACCCCCATCCCGGTGACCGCGACCAGCGGGTGCTCGCCGTCGCGCAGGCCGCCGAGCCGGGCGACCACGTCCGGCCAGGACTTCTGGTCGTCACCGACGTTGGCCAGCACGAGCTGGATCTGCGGAACGGGATCGCCGTACTCGGTGGGCCCGCTGTTGGTGTACACCTGCGCGGTGTACGCGCCTTCCAGCGAGTGCAGGATCGGGCCGGCGGCCAGTTTGCTGTCCGGCTTGGCCGTCATCGGCATCAGCACGGCCACCCGGACGTACGGTTTACCGGGCTGGGCCGCGACTTTCCGGTTCTCCTCGACGATCTTGGCGACGACCGACACCGTCGCCGCGTCCGCGGAACCGAAGGCGTAGTCCAGTTCCGTCGTCCAGCCGACGCACTGCCCGTCGTCCTGCTGACGGGAAAGGTAGTAGCCCGGCCCGGATCGGCCGGCCAGCCCGGCACAGTGCGTCGCCTGCTCCGCGGCGGCGGCGCGATCCTCCGCGGCACTGTCTTGCGAAGCCCGCACAGCCCACCAGACGCCGCCACCGGCCAGCAGTACGGCCACCACGCCGATGACGAGCAGCCGCCTGCGCTTCCGCTTGCGGGTGCTGGTGTTCCGCGGCAGTTCGTAGTCAGTCACTGTTCTCCTCGGGCGAGCGGGCTATTCAGGAGGCCGGCCGACGGCGCGGTGCCACAGCCGGGCGAGGTTCTGGTAGCGGGCGACCAGGTCGAGCAGTTCGTCACAGGTGTCGTCGAGATGGGTGGCCAGATCGTTGAAACCACCCGCGATCCGGGCGTAGAGCACGCTGCGGTCGCTGCCCAGCAACGGATCCGCCGCCCGCCACAGCCGGGTGAGCAGCGGCGGCAGGAACGGCGGCCAGTCGCCGGCCGGCGGGTCCGGCCTGGCGAACCGGGCGGGCGCGGCGGCCACGGTCTCGATCCAGGTCAGCCAGACCGGGAGCGGCTCGGTGCCGAGCTTGGCCGCGAGCGCGTCGAGCACGGGCCGGACGTCGCCCATCGCCAGCCGGTGATGCAGCTCGGCCGTCTCGCCTGCCGGACCCGCGGCCGCGTGCGACACGGCGTGGCTGCGAGTCCAGTCCCACGGGTGGTCTTCGGGGCGGCGGGCCAGCCTGCGCAGCAGCAAGGTGCGCGGCAGCGTGACGGGCACGTCGCCGGCCGGGTCCCACAGCCCGGCCGGGAGCACCAGTGCCGCGGTGTCACGATCCACCGCGCGGCCGAGCAACCGCAGGCCCTCGTGGCGATCCCGCCCGGCGGAACACGTCACCAGCAGCTCGACGTCGTCCTCGGCGAGCCCGGCGAGCAGCCGCGCCGCCAGCGTCTGCTCGACCGTCGTGTCCCGGTACGGCAGGGCGAGCAGCGCCGCCGGCTCGAGGTTCTCCGGCCGGAGGTCCGTGATCACCTTGAGCAGGAACGCCAGCCCGCCCGGATGGCCGCCGGTCAGGTGGTGCAGCATCCCGGCGAGGTTGTTGTTCTGCCGATAGGAGGCCAGCGCGGCCGGTGACATTTTCCGTACGTCGTCGAGCGACAGTGACGGCAGCAGCCGTCTCCCCCACACCGGCTGCTGCCCGTTCCCGGCGGCGAGGTCGCGAGTGCCGGTCAGCTCCACCACCGTGGCGCGCTCGACCAGGGTCATCCCGGCGATCAGCTTGCCGCGGCTCCCGCCGACCACCAGCAGCGGGCTCGGCCGGTCGACGTCCGCGCCGTCGACCGGCTCGCGGAGCGCGTTGAGCTGGCGCAGGAACGACTGGCCGAGCCCGCGGTCGACGTTGTCCAGCAGCACCAAGCAGTTCAGCGGCCATTCGGCCGAGTGCCTGCCGGTGCGGAAGTTGTCCCGCAGGTCGGCCAGGAACGCGTCGCAGAGGAGCTCGTCGACCTGGCTGCGCGCGTCGGCCCTGGCGGGGTGGCGCCGAGCCCAGTTCAGGTCGATGAGCTGGCCGATCGGGTCCAGCACCAGCCCGCGGTCCTGATGGCCGTACCAGCTTTTGGCCCGGCCGAGGGCGTTGCCGCTGAGCAACGGCCCGGCCAGGCCGTCCACCGCCGCGCCGACGGCCAGGTCCACCACCCCGGCCGGTGACCCGATCGGGCTCGGGACCAGCTTGAGCGCTTCCTGCGCGACCCCGCCGAGTACCCGTTTGAGGGTGGCGAGGCCACGTCGTTCGTTCAGCATCGCCGCGACCTGTGTGCGCGCCGATCCGGGGTCGACGTCGCTGAGGTCGAGGCGCATCGCCTCCAGGCCGATAACGAGCCTGTCGAACCTCAGCGAGCCGTAGAGCTGGCACCGGCGCGCCAGCTGTGAGGCGATGGCGGCCAGCAGTTCGGGAGCCGACTGCTCACCGAGTTCCTCCTCGACCGCCGCGACGTCCAGGTAGGAATACGGCACCTTGCCCATCCACCCGCGCGCCAGCTCACCGAGCAGAGCGGTCTTGCCGGTCGCGGTTCCGCCCTCCAGCAGCAGGATCGGCGGCTGCGGGCGACTTCCCTCCGGCTGCCGCATCAGCAACTGCCGGACGAGCTTCGGCTCCACCGCACGGCCAAAGAGCGGACTCGACACGGCATCCCCTTCCCCCCGAAGCAGCTACACCCCATCCTGACAGTCGCCGGGTGCGTCCGGATGGTTACAGGGTGCGGCAATCGGGGGAATGCCGTCACCAGGCCCGCGCCTCTCGATCGGCCGCGGCCAGTTCAAGCTCCGCGGCGTCGTCGTCGCCAGGGCGGGCACGCGACGACAGGGCCTCCGCGAGGCGGCGGCGGGAGAACACCACGGCAGGCCAGTGCGCGATGGCCAGGTTCTGCTGGACGGCCGCGCGCAGGTGGCTCACGGCGCCGTCCAGGTCGCCGAGCGCGATCGCCGCGGTGCCCAAGGGATAGTGGGTGGACCCGAAACAGGCGACGGCCAGGCTCGCCATCACGGGCAGGTGGGCGAACGGGCCGAGCAGGGCGTAGACCCGAGTCGCCGCTTCCCGGTCGCCGAGCAGGTACGCGGTCTCGGCGACGCCGAGCATCGAGAGCAGCCAGGTGCTCGACCGGGGCAACGCCGCCAAGTCGTTGCCGCACAGCCTGGCCAATGCCCCGGCGGCCTTCTGCCGATCTCCGGCCGACGCGGCCGCGGCGGCGAGCGCGGCGTAGTAGGAGTTGTCGATGGGGCTGAGCGTCGGCGAGTGCATCAGGTTGTCGAGGACGGGCACGAGTTCCCCGAACCGGCCCTGAAACCACCGGATCGCCACCAGCTGGGCGCCGTACCAGCCCAGCGCGTCGAGGTCGCCCGCCGCGTTCCCGAGCTCGGCGCAGGACTGCGCGTTCGTCTCGGCCTGGTCCAGGCGGCCGCCCCGGATGTCCAGCATGACCTCGATCGCCGCGGCGACGAACCCCGCCGCGAGATGCTTCCGCGCGGACAGGAGCTCCTTGAGCTCGCTGAGGCACCGTTCGGCGTGCGGGTCCGCCGCGAGGAAGAGATCGACGGTGTGCCACAGCAAACCCATGATCTGGTCGAGCCGCCGACCGGTGCGCCCGCCCACGCCGATCAGCTCCAGGGCGAGCGCGTCACGCAGCTCGACATGGCCGGGGCCGAGCAGGCAGTGGTGGGCCAGGCTGAGCGCCTCCGCCTGTGCGACCGGCTCGCCGGAGCGGCGGGTTTCGCCGACCAGCGCGAGAATCCGGCCGTGCTCACCGGCTTCGTAGTCGCTCTCCCCGACCAGCCTGGCACGCAGCCGCAACGCGAGCGGAGACGTCGCGGGAACGGCCGCCAGCGCGTGCCGCAGCTGACTCGTCATCAGCGCCGCGCCGGTGGAAGTGCGGTGTTCGTGCACCCACAAACCGCCGAGACCGACCGCCGCGAGCGCCCGCGAACGGGCGTCGCCGTCGACGTCCGCGAGCCGGTAGGCGGTGGTGAAATGTTCCCGGCTGGCCAGCAGATCGCCGTCCTCGGACAGTGCCTCCTGTCCGGCGCGGAGGACTTCCGCGAGCGAAAAGCCCTGGCCGGCGGTTGACCGATCGCCGACGGCCGCCAGGCGCGGGACGAGCAGACTCGCGTCGTGGGCGAGGATCCGGCGCTGGATGTCGGTCAGGAGCGGCGACGGTTCCATTCCGGAGCCGTCGATCAGCCCCTGCCTCGCCGAGCGGAAGGCGTCGAGCGCGTCGCCCTGGCGGCCCGCGCGGTAAAGAGCGGTCATCAGCTGCGCCCACAGCCGCTCGTGCCCGGGGAACGAGCCGGTCAGCGCCTCCAGCTCGGCGATCAGCTCCATGTCCTTGCCGGACGCGAGGTCTGCGTCGATCCGGTCCTGCACGACGTTGTGGCGCAGACGTTCCAGCCGCATCCCCTCGGCCCGCAACGCGTCGACTCCGCCGAACTCGGCGTACGCGACGCCGCGCCACAGGCCCAGCGCGGCGCCGAGCTGATCCGAGGCGGCACTCGTCCGTCCCTCCGCGAGAGCCTGACGGCCCGCGACGGCCAGGCGCTCGAACCGGGCCGCGTCCAGCGCGTCGGGATCCAGCCGCAGCACGTAGCCCGGTGGCCTGGTCATGATCAGCTCCGGCCTCGCGGGAATGTGGTGTGGTGGCGTCGTTGTGTCGTGCGCCGTCTCGTGCGCCGTCTCGTGCGCCGTTTCGCGCAACGTCTTGCGCAACGTCTTGCGCAGCCGGGACATGTAGGTCCGCACGGTCCGGTCGGCGTTCTCGGGCGCCTCATCACCCCACAGGTCCCGCACGAACGCGCTGACGCTCACCACCCTGGCCTCGTCGGCGGTGAGCATGGCCAGCATGGTCCGCAGGCGCGGACCGCCGACATCCAGCGTTTCGCCGTCGATCGTGACCTCGAACGGCCCCAGCACCCCGAAACCGACCTCGCCCGTCGTGTCCCCCACCGCCGCCCTCCACCCGCGGCTGAGTCCGCGCCCTGGTGCACAGGAGCCGTCTGCGCGACGCTGGATACATCCTCGACGGACACGGTTCCCATCCAGCTGTCCTTCCCCGCTGTCCTTCCCAGCTGTCCTTCCCCGCTGTCCTTCCCAGCTGTCGACGGATTGTCGACGGATTGTCGACGGCGGCTGCCAAGGTCTGCCCGGTCGGCAGGGTGCCGACCTTCGTGAAGGGGACACCATGAAACTGAAAGTTCGGTCACTCAAACCGGCGCTGGCGATCGCGGCGACCGGAGCCGCACTGCTGGCGGCCGCTCCGGCGGCACAGGCGGCGCCGAGCGTCGCCCACACGCTCGAGGTGAAGAGCGCGACCTGGGGGCAGCTGCACTCGGGGGACTGCCAGCAGGACAACGGCACTATCGTCCTGCGCTCGGACGGCACCGGCGACTGGAGCGCGGACACGCTCACCCGTCACACCCATTCCGGCGACGTCTGGCACACCAACCTCGACTTCTACACCACGGCCGGGTTCCACCTGTTCTCCGCCGGGGAGTTCAACAGCCCGCGGATGAACGACGGCAACCCGCCGCCGCGCTACCACTGGACAGCGCACTTCGCCTTCGACCCGGCGGAGTTCTCCGGGGTCAACATCTTCAAGAGCCTGCAACGCTACAGCTGCTGACCCGGCAGCCCCGGCCGCCAGACAGTCCTTAATGGACCGCCTGGCGGCCGGGGTTTGCCAGCGTCAGCAATCCGCCTCAGCCGATCTCGAAAACGTCGGACACCGCGGTGAACGGCTCGACGCGCCCACCGGGGCCTTGGACATCGCCGTGGTAACGGATGCGGTGCTGGCCGGTCGCGCCGAGCGGGATGTCCCAGGTGATCGTCACGACCGGCCCGGCCGCCTTGTCGTTCGACCAGTGGAACTTCGTCGACCAGTCACCGTCGTCGGCGATCGTGCGCCAGGTTCCATCCACTTCGGACTCCACGGTCAGGTACGTGCCACCACGGCGGAGGTCGTTGTTCGGGTAGGCGCCGACGAATCCGGCACCGGCCCGCTCTCCGGGGCGGTAGCTCGGCGCGGGCTGCGTCAGCACCCTGCCGGGTGACGAACCGTCGACGGCCCGCTCCTTCACCGGCCGGACCTTTCCGGCGAAGTCCGGCTCCGGCGTTCCCCGCTCGACCGGCGTTCCGTCTCGCAGGGCGCGGGCCAGGCTCGCCGCGGTCTGCCGCAGCGCGTCGAGCTGCCAGCGCCCGAACAGGGTGCTACCGCCTTCGTAGCGCTGGGCCTGGTACTCCTCCGGCGTGGTCACGTAGTGGAAGTAGCCGTTGCTGTACCCGGCGACGAGCACGTTCTCGAGCTCGGCGCCCACGAGTTCGGCGACCGTGCGGCGCAGCCGCAACCCGGCCACGATCGTGACCTCGCCGGGAATCCCGAGCAGGTACAACGGCCCGACGCGCAGCAGCTGCACCGGGAACCGGGTGGCGATGAACGGGCGCAGCCGGTTCATCAAACCGCCGGGCAGCACCATTCCCTTGGGGGACTGGGCATCCCGCAGCCGCGGCGCGAGCCGGTACAGCACCGCGGACAGCGTGTCCCAGACGGGATTGCGCTGCTGCCGGAAGCCGGGGAAGCCCTTGCCCTCGTCGGTGCCCGCCAGTGCCGCGGCGCCGCCGATCGGCCCGCGGGTCCGGTGCGCGCGACCGTCCGCGCCGAACTCCGCCGAGACCTCCACCGCGGACAGGTCCACGTAGGTCAGGCGGTGGTCCACCCCGCCTCGCACCGGGACACCCGGCTCGTTCATCAGCTTGGCCGCGGCGTCGTACTGACGCAGCCCGACGATCCGGGCGTTCTCGAACTCGTCGGCGGTCGGGCCGCTGCCGGGCCGCCCGCCGACGTTGGGCGACATGTCCCCGGCGTTGGTCTGCGCGAACGCGGCGACGAAGTCCGGTTCCGGGCGCGCCAGGTAGTCGCCCCCCTCGACGTCCCGTTCCCAGTGCAGTGCGGCGTAGCCCTTGTTGTCCGAGCTGATCAGCAGGTTCCGGTTGGTCAGGCTGGTGCCGTGGGTGGCGAACCAGTTGATCATCCCGGCCGGGCGGCCGTCGCGTTCGATCCGCAGCACGGTCGTCTGCGGGTCGATCCCCTCGGGGAAGAACTCCCGGTCCTGCGGCGGGTTCCGGTCGAACGCCACCCGCGAGCGGTTGACGCTGGCGTCGTGCAGTTCACCGTGCGCCAGGGTCAGCCGGGCGGGGGCGAGGTCGGCGTGTGCCCGCCCGGCGGCTTCGACGATGCCGTCCACGATCGCGGCGAACGTCTTGGGGTGGAACCCGTTGGACAGGTTGTAGAGACCGTGGTGCCCGTAGCCGCCGGGCCCGCAGTGCGTGTGGGTCACGGTGATCATGACGTTGACCTCGGTGTAGCGCTCGCCGTGGTCGACGGCCAGTCGGGCCAGCACCTCGCGGTGCACGCTGGGGAACATCAGCGGCAGATCGCAGACGATCAGCAGCACCCGCCGCTCGCCGTCGTCGATCACGAACGCCCGCGAGCGCAGCCGCGTGTGGAGCCCGGCGCTGCGCTGCCAGGACTTGCCGTAGCCCAGCAGCTCGCAGTCGGCGGCCTCGCCGGTGATGTCGGCGATACCGCGCCCCACCAGGAAGTCCTTGTCCGTCAACGGTCATCCCCTCGTCGAGAACCCTCGCGGCAGCTTGGCTTGCTCGAACGACCAAGTCAAGCTGCCGCGATCGTCCGGGCAAACCCGCCGGAAACACCGACAGGGGGCTGTCGCCACGGCCCTCCAGAGTGGACCGGACCGGGACACACCCGGCGCGTGACACGAGAGGGACGACATGTCTGGATTCAACGGCATCGGCTGGTTCGAGATCGGCACCAAGGACCCGGCGGCCACGGAGCGGTTCTACGGTGACGTGTTCGGCTGGACGGTCTCGAACGACGACACCGAGGGCACGGACGCGGTCTACCGGATTTTCACCACGGGTGACGCGAACGGACTCCGCGGCGGACTCTTCGCGACAAAGGGGGAAATGCCCGATTACGCGATCTTCACCGTGCTGGTCGAGGACGTCGAGGTCGCCTGCCGACGAACCGAGGAGGCGGGCGGGAAGGTCCAGCGCGCGCCCAAGGTCAACCCGGCCGGGATCACTTTCGCGCACCTGCTCGACCCGGCCGGTAACCACTTCGCGGTGTTCACGCCGCCGTCCTGAGCCGCCGGTCAGCCCAAGGTGAGCTGGCTGACGACCCCGTACGGGATGTCGAGGTCCTCTCCGCGCAGCTCGCGCGGCGGAGGCACCTCGGCGGTGGCCGAGACCGAGCTGATCCGGTCGGTGCGGAAGGCACGCAGGGCGCCGCGCAGCCTGCACCAGGCCACCAGGTACCAATGGGTCGCCTTGCCGACATAACCGAGGGGCTCGATCTCGCGCATCGTGACGGCGCCCTCGCGGTCGCCATAACCGATGCGTAGCACGCGGCGGCTGGACAGCGCGTCGGCCACCATGCGCGGGACCGAGGGCGTGGTGGCCGAGTCACCGAGCAGGTGGACCCGCCCGGCCAGGTCACGGGCCGCGGCGGCGTCGTCACCCTGCATCGCCGCGACCAGTTTGTGCAGGGCCGAGCCCGCCGCCAGCTGGAACGGCGTGCCCGCCAGCCGCCGCAGCGCCACCGCCATCGCGACGGCCTCGCCCGGGGTCAGGTTGACCGGCGGCAGCGTGCGCGCCTTGTCGAGGCAGTAGCCGCCCGTGCGGCCCGCCTCGGCGTAGATCGGCACCCCCGACTGCTGCAACGCGTTGATGTCCCGCTCGACCGTGCGCGCGCTGACCTCGAAACGACCGGCCAGCCAGCGCGCGCTACGCGGACGAGGCGCCACAGCCCTCAGCTCCTCGACCAGGGCATAGAGACGATCAGTGCGGTTCACGCGCACCAAACTAGAGCCCGGGTACGACAAAAACGGGAGAGCTTCAGCAGGGCAGGGTGCCGCTGCGCAGCGCGTGGCCGCCGTCGTTGTCGTCGTCGGACCAGAGGACCTGCTTGTGTCCTGCCGTACAGGCTGCCTGGGGCGCGATGGCGAAGCCTTCGTTGTTGTAGTCGGGCATCCCGGACGGCCGGTCGTAGACGGCGGTGGCGGCGAACCGGCCCTGCGAGTTGATGTCCAGCGTGGTGGTGCGGCCCTGGCAGGTGTTGTCGCAGGCGGCCCACAGGTGGCCGGTCGCGGGCTCGAACTCGAGGTCCATCACCGCGGGGAAGCCGCTGGCGATGGTGGCGACGCGGGTGTAACCGCCACCCGTTTGGTCGAGCGCGTACGCGTAGACCGTCCCGTTGGCTTCGAGACCGGCGAAGTACAGCCCGGTGCCGTGGCCCGCGTAGGTGGCCGGGTCGTAGGCGGCGCCGGTGTGCTCGTCGCGGAAGCCATGCGCGGTGAGGAAACTGTCCGGGACCCAGGAGACGCCCTCGAGCCCGCTGTTGGCCTCCACCGAGGGCAGGTCAGCGGTGAGGTTCCACTCGGCGGTCGCGTTGAGCGAGCTCGCCGAGGAGGACGCGTCGAAGCGGAGGATCTCCGGCCGGCTGGTGCCGCTCTTGTCGTTGTCACGCTCGGTGGACGCGAACACCCCGTCGGGGGTGACGACGACGCCTTCCGCGTCCGGGTCGCCACTGCCGTTGCCGTAGTGCAGCACCTTGCCGGACGACCAGCCGCCCGCCGTGTCCGGGCGCCACGTCGAACCGCTGGGGACGAGGCGGTAGAGCGTGCCGGGGCCGTTCTTCACCGCCCACACCACGGTGGGGCTCGCGAAGGACAGGCCGCTCAGGTTGGTGCCGAACACGTTCGAGCCGTCGGCGACGGCGATCGCGGCGTCACCGGGCCAGGCGGAACGCGGGTTCGTCCCGCCGGGGCAGGCGTTCGCCGCGCCCTTGGTCGACGCGGTGGTCGTGGTGAACGCGCCGGTGCCGTCGGCGCAGCGGCCGTACGTCGTCGTCGCGTGCGCTGTCCAGCTGTAGGAGTCGACCAGCGTCTTCCCGCCGGGCTGGTACAGCCGCGCCGAATCGGCGCTGCCGAGGCCGAACGCCGACTCGACGTCCAGCGCCAGGTACCCGCCCGCGGCCAGTGACGTGTTCGCCTTGATCGTGAAGACGTGGGAGCTGTCGTTGTCCTTGACGACCCAGCCGGAGACGTCCACGTCCGCGGAACCGGTGTTGGTCAGCTCGACCCAGTCACCCGGCGTACCGCCGTTGGACTCGACCTCGTTGATCCGCACCCCCGGCAAGTCCTGCGCCACCGCGGGCGCCCCGGACAGCCCGACGGCGGCGACGGACAACGCCGCCAGGGTGAGCCGTACTTTTCCACGCCGGTACGTACGCAAGGCGGTTGCTCCTTCGTCGCGGGACACAGCAGGTGAGGGTAGCGAAATCGCGAGCCTCGCGAAGCTTCTCGCACCTCTCCTGCAGGAAGTTGAACACGCGGCCAACAACGCCACAACGCCTGCGCTCGAACGGCTCGACGGCGGCCCCGGCCCACAGGAAACGGGGCGCCGCGCACCATTCGTCCGGTTCGCCCTGTGTTGCTTCACCCATGATCGATGATGCCGCCCGACGGGATCCGCGCCACTCCTGGACTGTCCTTTGTGGTCTTCCACGACCCGCCCCCGCCACGGCTGACCAGGCATGCCAGTGGGTTGGGCGCCGACGCCTACCCTTACCATTCCGCAGGTGACCACCTACCACGATCTTGACGCGTTCGAGCACCTGGACACCTCGGCCCTGCCGCTCCGGCAGCAGCGAATCCTGGTCACGATCCGGGACTGGGTGGTCAGGCACGGGTATTCGCCGAGCACCCGCGAGATCGGCGACGCGGTCGGCCTGCGCTCCACGTCTTCGGTGTCGAAACACCTGACAAGCCTGGAGGAGCAGGGCTTCCTCCGACGCAGCTCCGCGATGTCCCGGCCGATCGACGTGCGCGCGTTCCTGCAGGAGACCCGCCCGCGGGAGACCTCCGAAGACTCGGTGAGCGTGCCCGTGGTCGGCGACATCGCCGCCGGAAGTCCCATCTCGGCCGAGGAGCACCTCGACGACGTGCTGACCCTGCCCCGCGAGCTGACCGGCCGCGGCACGGTCTTCGGCCTGCGTGTGCGGGGTGAGTCGATGATCGACGCCGCGATCTGCGACGGCGACATCGTCGTGGTGAAGCAGCAGCCCGAGGCCCATTCCGGCCAGATCGTCGCGGCGATGATCGACGGCGAGGCCACCGTCAAGGTGTACCGCCGCCGCAACGGCCACGTCTACCTCGAGCCGCGCAACCCCGCGTACGAAGTCATCGACGGCGACGAAGCCGTGGTGCTGGGCACCGTCGTCTCGGTACTGCGCAGCGTCTGAAGCCCTCTTCGCGGCGGCGTGTAGCGACGGGGGCCCCGGCGACAGGGGCGCGACCAGCTGGCTGCTCGCCGAGGCCGACAGCGCGAACGACCGGGGCGCGGCCAGGGTCGACGCGATCAAGGCCAGCCTCGGCATCGGCGCGGGCACCACCTTCGACGCCGCGGAGAAACGGGTCACCGAGCTCTACCCGAAGGCGTCCGATCAACTCGGCTCGGACAAGGCAGCGGTACGGCTGGCCGGGCTCTACTCGCTCGAGCGCCTCGCGCAGGACAACGCGAAGCACCGTCAGACCATCGTCAACGTGCTGTGTGCCTACCTCCGCATGCCGTTCGTGTTTCGCTCGATCTCACCGGAGCCCAGCTCCGGGACTTCGCCCCGCACGGCTGCCAGTTCGGCGACGCCACCTTCGTCGGCGCCACGTTCACCGGCGCCTCGATCTTCATCGGCGTCGAGTTCACCACCTCGTCCAGGTTCGACGACACGGTCTTCACCGGCCAAGCCGCATTCGACGAAGCGACCTTCACCGAGACCGGCATGTTCGAGGGCGCGAGATTCCACGAAGCCGCCGGGTTCACGCGGGTGAACTTCCCCGACTCGGCGGTCTTCACCAGCGCGACGTTCAACGCCACAACCGCGTTCACGGGCCATGTCACGTTCGAGGAAGCAACCTTTTCCGGCGGCGGGACCAGCTTCGACGGCACCACACTGGACAGAAACGCCTTCACGCTGGACGGGCATCAGGAGCTCGGCGCGGGCGAGCCCTGAGCCAGGCCGGTGCCGCTGGTGGACTTACTGGTGCGCGATACTGGGATTGAACCAGTGACCCCTTCCGTGTCAGGGAAGTGCTCTCCCGCTGAGCTAATCGCGCGGGACGGCGACGGGGCTCGAACCCGCGACCTCAACCCCGGCGAGAGCGCTGCACGCGCCGTGGTGACGAAACTATAGCGGACCGGTGAACGGGAGCGCGCACGGAGGGTAGCGGCGGTTTCCGGCCGCGACCACGCGCCACCACGGTGGGCCGATGACGTCGGTCAAGCAGGTCCAAGTCACCTTCGACTGCGCAGAACCTGAGCGCGTCGCTCGTTTCTGGTGCGACTGAGCAGCAGAGTTCTGGGGTTCGCCTGCAGTGGACGAAGAGCACCTCGCCACACTGCGCTGGAGCACGTCGTCGGCGGCTAGGAAGTGCGGAAGGTCGACGAGTTCACCGACAACGGTTCATCCCGCGATCACGCGGCCCACCTAACCGGTCCGGGGTGGGTCGTGTGCGGTGTTGCGGATGGGTCTTCGTTCCGGATCCAGCCACGCGGGCGGGAGCCATTCGATGATTCCGTTACGCAGCCGCATATCCCACCCACCATGATGCAACAGGTGGTGATGCCTCTCGCAGGCGAGCCCGAGATTGACGATATCCGTCGGACCCCCAACACCGCCGGGGTTGCTCCAGTGCACAATGTGGTGTGGCGTGGACCATTTCGGACCTCGTGAACACCCCGGACCGGTACACCCACGATCCCGGATGATCAACGCCCGGCGCTGCGCCGGAGTCGCCGTCCGGACCGCGCGGCCCAGGTCGAGAACCTCACTGGCACCGTTCAGTACCGCTGGTACGGCTTTCGCGTCGCAGCACATCCGCCGCACCTGACTCACACTCAACGCACCATAACCATCCAGCATGACTATGCCTGCGCGGCGTTCCAGCTCCTCCAGTCCGATCGTCACCGTCACGACGGCCCGTTCACCGGCCTTGACCGGCAGGTCTGGAGAGCGTCCGGCGAGGTCGAAGATCGCCGCCAACGCATCACCCTGGCGCTGCGCCGCCGTCCGCGGATCCCGGTTACCGAACACATCAACCGGATCAGGCTTCGCCAACGGAATCAGCATGTTCTCCGCGAAATGCCCGGCCTCAGGATCAAACTCACCCGAGTACTTCATCCGCCCATCCCGCGTGAACGAGTAGCGAAACTCCCGGTTCGGACGGGACAGGTCCCGCTCACGATCCTCCGGCTTCTTATCCAGCACATCCCAGTACCCCAACACCCGCCGACCTACTTTACGAACCGTGGTGGGGATCGCCTGTTGCGACAACTCCACCAACGTCGCCTCGTGCGCTGCGACCTCCTCCATCGACACCGAGTCCGGAGCCTGCGACAGGACGTGTTCGATCTCGTGAGCGTGCTCCCGGTTGATCTCCCCCGACTCCAACGCCTTCCGCATCAACGGAAGCACCACAGTAGCCTGAGCAACACGAGCGGAAGCTTCCCTCTTCGATACCCGCAACGACAACGCCAACATCGTCGCCGTATCACGGAAACCCTTCTCCACAGACAAACCACGCCTGTCGACGTCACCGACGAGATCCAGCATCCGCGCATACACACGACACAAATCCCGCTCGACAGCAAGAAGCCCAGCAGTCAACTCCCCATCGGAAAGCTGCCACACCGGCACCACCTCATCAACACCCACACCCCCACTCTACCCGAACATCTGTTCGAATCACCACCCTTCCGGTTAGAAACCGCGAACTTTCTCGCGTCGCCAAAGGCATCGTATATTCGTTGGCACAAAAGAGATCCGCGCGTGCACACCGCCACACCGAAGGCCTCGCCAGGCACCACGACCGACGCCGCTACAGAAGTGAGGCCGCCGCACAGCGTCGACGGACCCCTTCACCTGACTCATACGAAATCGAGGTGACAGAGCCAGGAAGGTGCGATCGCCGACATGACCGCAGGCGGAATCTCCCGTCTCCTCACGGTAAGGAAAACCCACAGGAAGGAAGCGACCAGTTCGCGGGCCTAGGCAAACCTGTCGGAGTGGACTGCCCCCCGTGCCACGACCGCCCAGTCAATCAGCCGCGTTGACTCAAGTTCTGGAGTCCCCGACTGTCCACTGTGGTCACGAAGTCGAGATATCCAGCACAGCCGCGGTCGCGGTCAACCCGGCGACGTGGAAGTGGACCGTCTTGCCGTCCTTTCCCACCGCACCACCGCCCCCCGCGCCCATCCGCAACCGGGCCGAATCGTCGGTGATGGTCACGCCGTCCCCGGTGACCACGACCGAGAACTTCAGCCCGCTCACCGTGACGTCCACCTTGCCGGTCACCTGGATCTGACACTGACCGGACTGGCAGGCCGCGACGTCGGTGCCGTTGCGCGCGACCGGCATCGGCGCGGGCGGCTCGCAGTGGGGGCTGAGGCCGTACGCGGCCATGAGCACCGGGCTGCGCGCGGCGATGGGCGCCAGCTGCGCTCCCCTGGGCTTGAGCTCGGCGAACACCCCGGCCACCTGAGCGACCGCCGGCTTCAGCTCGTCGACCGGCGTGTCGTAGGACTGACCCAGTCCCGGGGCGGGCGGAATCTTCCCGGCGGCGGCACGCAGGGCCGTCAGCAGGCTCGCCCGGTAGTCGTCCGCCTCCTTGACCCCGGTCGGCGGGAGCGGCGCGAGCTGCTGCGTGAGCTGGTCGACTTGGGACGCGGCCGATCTGAGGTACTGACCCAGCTCGATCCCGGCGAACTGCGCGAAGCGCGGGTCCCCGCTCGCCACGTCGTCGAGCGGGTTGGTCTGCAGGCCGGACAGGGTTCGAGCGCTCTGGCACAGCGTGTCCGACCACGAAACGAGCGCGCGGGCGGGTGTGGCCGGGGCGAGCACGCCGAAGAGCGGCACCGGCTCGCACGCGGGCGCCAGGTTGTAGGACACCCCCAACTCGGGGACGGCCCTGGCCAGCCCGGCCAGCTTCGGCCGTTGCGGCTCCACGGCGGCGATCACGGCGGCGATCTCCTGGGCCTTGGCTGCTTTCTGGAAGTCCGGGTTCGTCATGGTCGCGGGATCGTCCGTCGACGGCAGTTTCGCCGCCAGTGTCCCGAGAACCTTCGTCAGCTCCGCGCCGAAACCGTCCGCCGCCTTGATACCCGCCGGTTTGACCTCCTTGAGATCCTTCACCATGCCCGCGACCGACTGGCTGATTCGCATCACATACGACCGGGCGTACGAATCGGCGGCGGGCGTACCCGCGTTTTGGTTGACCAGATCGATTTCCTTGCGCAGGCCGTCCATCTCCTTGACGGTCGTGCACAGGGTGTCGGCCCAGGTGACCGGCGCCCGGACCGCGGGCGGCAACGGCGGCGGCGGCGGCACGGACGCCGGTGTCCCCGCGACGGTCGACGTGCACCCGGCCGAGGCCAGGCCGAGCAGCGAGACGGCCAGCCAGCGGGCCCACGATTCGGGACGCATCGGCGATCCTTTCGTGAACAGTCGGCCTTGCCCGATCGGGCCCGGTAACTGAACGTACTCGCCGGAACGCCGATTGCCGACCGGTGACCGGTACCTGCCACCGCCGCGGCAACCCACCGCCGAATTGCCCCTGAAGGCCACCATCACGGCGTTTTACGCCGTGATGGTGGCCTTCAGGGGCAGTCAGCAGGTGCGTGAAGGTCTACGCCTGGTGCCGGAGCAACCGCACCGCGGCCACGACCAGCGGATCCATCGTTTCGACCCCGGTCTCCGCCCGGTGGAGCAGATCGGCCCGCATACGCGGGTCCCAGAAGTCGCGGATGTGCCTGTCGATTTTCGCCGCGGCGGCGTCCACGTCCTGCCCGCGGAACTGCAGGGCGATCTCGTTGGCCAGCCGGACCTGCGGGGACACGGTGTGCGTCACGGGTCAGTCCGCCAGCGCCGGCACGGCGGACCGGAGGCCGACCTGCACCGCGGTCACCTTGTACTCCGGGCAGTTCGTCGCCCAGTCGGAGTTCTCCGTGGTCACCACGTTCGCGCCGGTCACCGGGTGGTGGAACGTCGTGTAGACGACCCCGACCGGCATCCGGTCGGACAACGTCGCCCGCAGCGTCGTCGCCCCGACCCGGCTCGACAGCGAAACCGTGTCGCCGTCGATGATCCCGCGAACCTCGGCGTCGTGCGGATGGATCTCCAGCAGGTCCTCGGGATGCCAGGCGATGTTCGCCGTCCGCCGGGTCTGCGCGCCGACGTTGTACTGGCTCAGGATCCGCCCGGTGGTGAGGATAAGCGGGTACTTGCGCGTGCTGCGTTCCTCGGTCGGCACGAACGTCGTCGGCACGAACCGGCCCTTGCCGCGCACGAACCCGTCGACGTGCATCGTCGGCGTGCCGTCGGGCGCGCGGTCGTTGCACGGCCACTGGATGCTGCCGAGCTTGTCCAGCTTGTCGAACGAAACCCCGGCGAACGTCGGCGTGAGCGCCGCGATCTCGTCCATGATCTCGCGCGGATGGGTGTACGACATCTCGAAGCCCATCGCTTCGGCGATCTCGCAGACGATCTCCCACTCGTGCTTGCCGGTCTTCGGCGCCATCACCGGCCGCACCCGGTTGATCCGGCGCTCGGCGTTGGTGAACGTCCCGTCCTTCTCCAGGAACGACGTCCCCGGCAGGAAAACGTGCGCGTACTTCGCGGTCTCGTTGACGAACAGGTCCTGCACCACCACCAGGTCCATCGCCTCCAGCGCCGACGTGACGTGCTTGGTGTTCGGGTCGGACTGGGCGATGTCCTCGCCGTGCACGAACAACGCGCGGAACGTGCCATCGACGGCGGCGTCGAACATGTTCGGGATGCGCAGCCCCGGTTCGGGCATCAGCTCGCGGCCCCACAGGTCCTCGAACTCCCCGCGCACGGCGTCGTCGGAGACGTGCCGGTAGCCGGGCAGTTCGTGCGGGAACGAGCCCATGTCGCACGAACCCTGGACGTTGTTCTGTCCCCGCAACGGGTTGATGCCGACGCCTTCGCGCCCGATGTTGCCGGTCGCCATGGCCAGGTTCGCCATGCCCATCACCATCGTCGAGCCCTGACTGTGCTCGGTGACCCCTAGTCCATAGTAGATCGCCGCGTTTCCGGCACCCGCGTACAGCCGCGCGGCAGCACGCAGTTCGGCCGCGGGCACCCCGCTGGTCACCTCGGTGGCCTCGGGACTGTTCTCCGGGCGCGCGATGAATGCCGCCCACTCGCCGAAGTCCTCGCACCGATCATCCACAAAGGACTGATCGACGAGCCCTTCGGTGACCACCACGTGCGCCATCGCGTTGACCACGGCGACGTTCGAGCCGGGGGCGAGCTGCAGGTGGTGCGCGGCCTCGATGTGCGGCGACCGGACCAGGTCGATCCGGCGCGGGTCGATGACCACCAGTTTCGCGCCCGCGCGCAGCCTGCGCTTCATGCGCGAGGCGAACACCGGGTGCCCGTCGGTCGGGTTGGCGCCGATCACGACGATCACGTCCGCCTTGGCCACGGACTTGAAGTCCTGCGTACCCGCCGACGTGCCGAACGTCTGCTTCAGCCCGTACCCGGTCGGCGAGTGGCAGACGCGCGCGCAGGTGTCGACGTTGTTGTTGCCGAACGCGGCACGCACCATTTTCTGGACGACGTAGACCTCTTCGTTGGTGGTGCGCGAAGAGGTGATGCCACCGATCGCACCGACGCCGTACCGCGCCTGGACCTCCCGCATCCCGTCCGCGACCTTGGCGATGGCGGTCGCCCAGTCCACCACCCGCCACTCGTCGGTGATCTTCTCGCGGACCATCGGGCTCAGCACGCGGTCCGGATGGCTGGCGTACCCGAACGCGAACCGGCCCTTGACACACGAGTGACCCTCGTTCGCACCGCCGTCCTTGTGCGGCACCATGCGGACCAGTTCGTCGCCGCGCAACTCGGCCTTGAACGAGCAGCCGACCCCGCAGTACGCACAGGTCGTGACCACACTGCGGGTCGGCATTCCCAACTCCACCACGGACTTCTCCTGCAGCGTAGCCGTCGGACAGGCCTGAACGCAGGCGCCGCAGGACACACACTCGGAGTCCATAAAGGACATACCGCCCGCGGACACCTGTGACTCGAAACCGCGGCCCTCGATGGTCAGCGCGAACGTGCCCTGCACCTCACCACAGGCGCGCACGCAGCGCGAGCAGGAGATGCACTTCGACGGCGTGAAGTCGAAGTACGGATTGCTGGTGTCGGCCTCGAGTTCGAGGTGGTTCTCGCCCTCGGCGCCGTAGCGGACCTGCCGCAGGCCGACGACCCCGGACATGTCCTGCAGCTCGCAGTCGCCGTTGGCGGAACACGTGAGGCAGTCGAGCGGATGGTCGGAGATGTAGAGCTCCATGACGCCCTGGCGGAGTTTCTCCAGCTTCGGCGTCTGGGTGCGCACCTTCATGCCCTCGGCGACCGGGGTGGTGCACGACGCCGGGGTCCCGCGGCGGCCGTCGATCTCGACCAGGCACAGGCGGCACGAGCCGAACGCCTCGAGGTTGTCCGTGGCGCACAGCTTGGGGATCTCTATCCCGCTCGTCGCCGCCGCGCGCATCACGGAGGTGCCTTCGGGGACGCTGACCGGCATCCCGTCCACCTCGACGGTGACGGTCGCGGCGCCGGGCCGCAGGGGGGTGCCGAAGTCGGGTTCCTTGAGCAGGCTCATCGGGTGGTCTCCTGACGCGCGGTGAAGTCGTCCGGGAAGTGGCGGAGCGCGCTGAGCACCGGATTCGGCGTCAAGCCGCCCATCGCGCACAGCGATCCGTCGGTCATGAGCTCGCAGAGATCGCTCAGCAGAGCCAAGTTCTCGTCGGTGTCCTGCCCGGCGACGATCTTGTCAATGGTCTCGACGCCGCGCACCGAGCCGACACGGCACGGCGTGCACTTGCCGCACGACTCCTCGGCGCAGAACTCCATCGCGAACCGCGCCATGCCCGCCATGTCCACGGTGTCGTCGAAGACCACGATGCCGCCGTGCCCGAGCATCGCCTTGGCCTCGGCGAAGGCCTCGTAGTCGAGCGGAAGGTCCATTCCGGACGCGGGAATGTACGCCCCGAGCGGGCCGCCGACCTGCACCGCGCGCAGCGGACGGCCGGAGCCGGTGCCGCCACCGAAGTCGTTGACGAGGGTGGCGAGCGACATGCCGAACGCCGTCTCGAACACCCCGCCGCGAGCGACATTGCCCGCCAGCTGGAAAACCTGCGTGCCCCGGGACCGTCCCATGCCGAACGCCGCGTAGGCCCCGGCGCCGTCGGCCAGCACCGCCGGGACCGACGCGAGGGTGAGCACGTTGTTGACCACGGTCGGTTTGCCGAACAGCCCGGTGATCGCCGGGATCGGTGGTTTCGCCCGCACCATCCCGCGTTTGCCCTCCAGGCTTTCGAGCATGGAGGTCTCTTCGCCGCAGATGTACGCCCCCGCGCCGACCCGCACGAAGAGGTCGAACCTGAGCCCGGAGCCGAGGATGTCCTCGCCGAGCCAGCCGTGCGCGTAGGCGATCTCGATGGCTTGGCGCAGCGTGGCGACCGCGTCCGGGTATTCGGAGCGCAGGTACACGTAGCCCTCGGTGGCCCCGGCCGCGCGGGCGGCGATGGTCATGCCCTCGATGAGGCAGAACGGGTCGCCCTCGATGAGCATCCGGTCCGCGAACGTGCCGCTGTCGCCCTCGTCGGCGTTGCAGCAGACGAACTTCTGGTCGGCAGGTGCCTCCGACACGGTCTTCCACTTGATCCCGGCGGGAAATCCCGCACCGCCGCGCCCGCGGAGCCCGGATTCGGTGACCTCGGCGACCACGGCGGCCGGTTCGAGTTCGAGTGCCCGGCGCAGCCCGGCCAGCCCGCCGTGCGCGAGGTAGTCGTCTGCCGAGATCGGGTCGGTGACGCCGACCCTCGCGAAGCAGAGGCGCTGCTGCGCCCGCATCCACGGCAGCTCGTCGACCAGGCCGACGCGGCTGTGGTGCTCGCCGCCGCCGACGATGGCGGGGACCATCGCGGGCGTGACGGGCCCGTAGCCGACGCGTCCTTGCGGGGTGGCGACCTCGACGAACGGTTCCAGCCACAGCATCCCGCGCGAACCGTTGCGCACGACCCGGATGTCGAGACCCGCCTCGGCGGCGTGCCGGGCGATCGCTTCGGCCACGGCGTCCGCCCCGACCGAGCGGGCGGCGGAGTCGCGCGGAACGTAGATGGTGGTGGTCATACGTGCCCCGTCTCGCTGGTCCGGCCGGTGATGAGCGTTTCGAGCCGTCCCTCATCGAGCCGTCCGTAGAGCAGGCCGTCGACCTGCGCCGCGGGCCCGAGCGCGCAGTTGCCCAGGCAGAACACCTGCTCAAGGGTCACCGCGCCGTCGGAGGTGGTCTGGCCGAGCTTGCCGCCGAGCAGCTGTTCGGCGAACGCGACGAGCTTGTCCGCCCCGACCGACTGACAGGCCTCGGCGCGGCACAGCTTCACCACCATCGCCCCGGCGGGCTCGGACCGGAAATCGGGGTAGAAGGTGATCACCCCGTGCACGTCGGCACGGGACAGGTTCAGCTCCTTGGCCAGCACCGGCACCAGGGCCGGGTCGAGGTAGCCGAACTCGGCCTGCAGCCCGTGCAGGATCGGCAGCAGCGCACCCCGGTCCCCCCGATGCGCGTCGATCACCGCCCGGGTCCGGTCCGCCATGGAGGTCTCACCTCGATCGACCACCCTGCCGCCTCCGTCCATAAGACATCCTGCATACGGTATACAGAATGCGACTCCGCGAGGCAATCGTCAAGGGGCGGATCGTCCGCTGTTCACACCACCGCTGTTCACACCACAGCTGCTCACACCACAGCCCGACCCGCCGAAACCGGACGGCCCAGCGCCCGCCCGGCCGAAACCAGAAGACGCGACTTCGCCCGAGCCGGAGGCACGGAGCGCTACGCGAACCAGAGCAAGACGCAAATCCGCCGGAGACTGTCCAAAGTAGACAGATGCGCGGCCAACGACACCAGGCGGCGAAGACGACAACTGATCCGGCCACGGTTCGACGGCCAAATTCCCCCTGGCAGCGACCTGAAGTCGTTGCCAGACAACAAAAATCTTCAGTGTGTTTCGTTACGCCGCGCACCGGATCGTCACGCGATCGCAGCATTGCTTACGACGTAACGCCTCACCGCACTCCAGCGACTGTGTAGCCACAAAGGCACGTTCGGGCAAGTCGTGTGAATGAGGAAGTCATGTCGCGCATTTCGGCAATGATCTTTTCGGCCGCATTACTGGCTGCCCTGACAGCTTGCGGCCCCGCCGCCGAAACCTCACCCACCGTGGAGACGGTGACGACGACAGTCTCCCCGTCATCGCAGACGCCGACGACGGCGCCCAGTTCGGCCTTGCCCGTCGCGACAACGAAAATCGCGGCCACCAGCACGACGTCCAAGCAGAAGACGACCACTCCCACGCACAGCAAGACCGCCTGCCTGAAGGACGAGAACCAGTGCTACGGCCCTGGCACGAACCTGAAGTGCGAAACCGGCAGCTGTGTGGACGCCGCCCGTGGCACGCCGGAAAGCAGCATCCGGGCAGCTCAGCAGGAATGGCTGAAGGAGCACCCCGGCTGGTGTCCGGTAGGCACCGAAGGCGCCGTGGCCCCATGCTGAAAAGAAAGCGAATGCCCATGGACGCGAAAAGGTTCTCCGCCGCCGTCATATTGACCGTCGCCGCCGTGGGCACGCTCACGGCCTGCGAGTCGATGACCGCCGGGTCCGCGATCCCGGTGTTCACCGCCACCGCGACAACCACCTCCGCGCCGGGCACGACCACGATTTCCCCGGCGCCCCAGACGGTCTACGTCCAGCCGCCCGCCGTCCGCACCACCTACGCCCAGCCCGGCGACACGTCAGAAGGAAGCACCGTCGCCGCCTACTACAACGCCCTCAACCGCGGCGACTTCATCGCCGCGTGGAACCTGGGAGGCGACAAGCTGTCCGGCAAAAGCAGCTACGCGAGTTACGTCAACGGCTTCGCCACGACCGTCTGGGTCACCGCGATGATCACCAGCGTGAACGGCGGCACGGTCCAGGTGGACCTGTCCGCGCTGCAGACCGACAACACCACCAGGACCTTCACGGGCACCTACACCGTGAGCGGCGGCTTGATCGTCGGCAGTCACATGACCCGCACCGGCTGAATCGCGGGCCGGGACCGGTCCCGGCCCGCGTTCGTAGTATTCGGGCATGGCTGAACCCCGTGTGGCCGCCGGTTTCGCGCGAGCTGCTCATTCTCCGGACCCACAACCGCCCCTGGACAGTTGGAGTGGTTGTGCGGGATAGCTTGAAACAGGAGGTCGCGCTGATCGCCCAAGGGACGGCGCGCGAGATCTTCACCCACACCGGCCTGATGATCGAGGTGTCCCGCGAGGTCCACGCCCGCCTGCCGGAGACCATCCGCCAGCACGCCGACGTCTTGCTGCCCTACCTCGCCCAGGCCGCGGTCACGGCGGTCACCCCCGATCCGGCCGAGACACATGCCAGGCTGCTGGAGGGGCTGCGGCAGGCGTTCGACAGTGACGCGCGAGACCTGGTCACCCGTGCCGCCGAGGGTTTGCTGCCGGAGCTGACCGCGGCCGCGGTGCGGAACGCGGCTCCGGATCCGGCGAAGGTGCGGGCGGAGCTGGTCGAAGCGGCGACGCTCGAGCTGGCCGACCAAATCCGCGGAGAGACCGCCGACGCGCTGGCGAGTGTGGTGGCTCAGAGCACCGAGCGGGTCAGCGGCGCGGTCACCGAGTCCGTCGAACGTGAGAGCCGCCTGCTGATCCCCGAACTGGTCCGCGCCGCCGTCGCCGCCGCCACGCCGGACACCGACGAGATCCGGGCGGACCTCATCAGCGGCGCGTCCGGCACGGTGCTGGAGGCGGTTCGCGTGGCCGTCAAGGAAGCGGCACCACGAGCGGTGGCGGCCGAGATCGAGGCCAGCCGCTGTTCGCTGACCGACGCCGTGACCGCGACGGCGCAGGACGTCCTCCCGAATCTCGCGCGGCACGCGGTCGAGCAGCTCACCCCCGACCTCGCGAAACTCCGCGCCCAGGTGACCGACCACGCACAGATCAGCGCGGCCGAGGCCGTGGAACAGGAAACCGGCAAGGCGATCCCCGCCGTGGTCGAGGCCGCCGTCACCCAGGTCCGCGAGATGATCGGCAAGTCCGTCGACGAGGCCGTGGACAAGAAGCTCGCCGAGTTCACGCCGAACGTCGTCATGGTTACGCTCCCTGCCGGGAAACAGATCAAGCTCGGCTCCGACGCCCACGCGGTCCTTCCCGAGTTGCTGGTCGCCCTGCACGCGCGCTGCCACGTGCTGCTGGTAGGCCCGGCGGGAACCGGGAAGTCGATGCTGGCCAAACACGCGGCGCTCGCGCTCGACATCCCGTTTCAAGCGTTGTCGCTGGGGCCGACCACACCGATGAGCAAGGTGTTCGGCTACTACGACGCGAACGGCCACTACCACGACACACCGTTCAGGCGGGCGTTCGAGCACGGCGGCGTCATGTTGCTGGACGAGCTGGACAACGGCCACCCCGGCCTGCTCGCCGAACTGAACCAGGCTCTCGCGCTGAGCACCTGCGCGTTCGCGGACCGGATGGTCGACGCGCACCCGGATTTCCGGCTCGTCGCCACCGGCAACACCTACGGGGCGGGCGGCGACCGCCAGTACGCCGGCAGGCAGACGCTGGACTCCGCGACGCTCGACCGGTTCGTCGTCATCGACGTCCCGATCGACGAGGGCCTCGAGGAGCGCATCGCGCTGCGGCACGCGCCCTCCCACCAGGACGCGGCACGCGACCTCCTCACCAAGATCCGCGAACTGCGCGCGGCGGCCGCGGACAAGAACCTGCCCGTCCTCTTCTCGCCACGTGCGAGCATCGACGGCGCCAAACTGCTGGAGGCCGGTGCCACCGTCGATCAGGTGATGCGGTGGCGGGTCGTTCGCGGTCTTTCCCCGGCGCACAGCAAAACGCTCGGGCTGAGCTGAGCCATGCACCCCCTCACGCTGCCGCCGATACTGTCCTGGCGGGAGTTCATCGACGTCGCCACCGCCGCACCGTCCATCACCGACGGGTCGAGCAGGGCCACCGGCACCGACTGGCCGGGCGCGTCCTGGGACGAAGCCGTCCAGCTGGCCATCGACGGCTGGCCGCTGGCGCTGGCGGAAGCCGAGGTGACTGTCGCGCAACTCAGGGACAGCGCGGGGCTGTCCCGCGGCGTCACCATGCTGGAACCGACCTGGGACGTCACCGGCGCCGAGGTCGACGTCGGCGCCTACCTGTCCGGCATCCCGGAATGCATGGTCGACGCGGTGCCACGCGAAGTGTCCCGGCGAGGCAAGGTCATCAGCTTCCTGGTGCCCTCCGGCTACAGCAACACCGTCGAGCACCAGTCGATCATCAACCGTGGCCTGGCACTGGCCACACTCTGCACGGCGATCATCGACGCAGGCCACAGCGTGGAAATCTGGTCCGGCGACACCGGCTGGATCCACCTGCCGGAGACCAAACAACGCTACCGCCGGGTCGCCAGGGTGATCGAGGCAGGCGAACCGTTCGACGTCGGCAGGCTGATCTTCGCCGTCGCCCACCCAGCCATGTTGCGGCGGTTGTGGTTCGGCGTGTGGGACGCTCAGCCGCGCGAATTCGCCACGATGATGAAAAACGACAGATACGGCCGGCCGCCGTTTACCTGCGAGCCCACCGACCTACCGGCGGAGATCACCGACCCGTACGTGTTTCCCTACCTGTCCGAAAACGACGAGCAGTGGAACGACCTGCCGACCGCGCTTGCCTGGAGCCGCACGGTATTCAACGAACTCGGACTCCTGCACGACTGACCCCACCAGCCACCGTTTGATCCGGCAGCCTGGGGTGCGCGCGACCTGACCGCCGCACTATCCATTCGAGACTTACTGATGATGGCCTGCTAAAACGTGCCCCCGACGGGGTTCGAACCCGCACTGGGTCGATTTCGGGGCGGTAGCGCTCGACACTTGTCGTTCACTGCCGCTCCATGGCTTTACCTGCGACATTAGCGAAAGCAAACAGTCCTAATTGGTCATCACTTGTCAGTCGATCGCGTCGATTTCCGGGGGTAAGGCAGGGGTTGATCTTGGTCTCCACCTACAAGTGGGGGCCTCTTCGCCATCTCGTCGACCTGGCAACGCCCGATCGCGCCGAGTCCAGGGGGCCGCCCTATGCCGGCCGGATCCTGCCTCGGGAAGCTCGGCCCCCTGGACTCGGTGTGATAGCCCTCTGGGAGGTCGTCGAGATGGCGACAGGCCACCGACGAACGCTCCGTGCTGGCCCTTCCGACCATCTCGGAGACCTGCCCGTCCGGCGAGGACACCTTCTCTTCTCCTTGGATGCGGCCCCAGGTGTCTGCCGCTGGGGACGGGCCGCGTGGGGTGCCGGAGGCGGGGCCCCGCGCGAGTCCGTCCCCGGGAGCGGCGCGGCCCCGCAGGGGCCGCCTTGAACAAGAAAAGAAACTCTGAACACAAGGTCCGCCTAGCCCCGGACAAAGCGATGCCCGCAACCGGAGGTTCAGGACCTTGGTTACGGGCATCGGGTCGAGGTGGTTCAGTCGACTAGCAGTTGAGGAGCTCCGGCTTCTGGTTCAGGACTTGGGCTCGCGCCGAGGTGAACTCGCGGTACTCCTCCGTCGCGGATGGACTGAACAGGCCGACCTTGCAACAGTTCTGGAACGCCAACTTGACGTCGTAGTGCTTCTCCACGGCCGCGCGCATTGAATCACTCGCTACAAGCCGGAAGAGCTGTCCCCATGCCTCCTCGGTGGGCGGGACGTTCTCGTTGATCGCGGACGGCCCTCCGTTGGCGCGCAGCTTCTCGGCGGTCTCGCTGATGACGGACCAGGCATACGGCAACGAGCTCTCGATACAACGCAGGAAGTCTTCGTCGCTGACCTCGCCTGCACGTGCCTGTTCGAGCAACGCGGACGGAACGGTGAGGGACACCCTGATCTCCTTGCTAAGTGAAGTTGGTTGTCATCACCATTCATGCCACACTTTGGGCTGAAGCGATAGTCAGACAACCCATGTAGCGGAGTCCACGCCACACTGGTCACTCTGTGCGACTTCGAAGGGCAACACTCGTCAGCTCGCCTCGATCGGTGCTACGCGCGTGCTGTACTCCAACTTGTACTGGTTCGCGGAGAGCAGGATGTCCGCCGTCTCGATGGGCAAGTCCTTTGAGAACGAGGTCCTCACGATGGCCACGATCGGCGTACCTGGACGGAGCTGGAGCGCTTCCGCCTCTGACGGGCGGGGCATCCGCGAGTGCAGGCGCTCCCGGATCTCGGTGGGCCTTAGCCCGATCGCGGTGAATCGGTCAACGATGCCAGCGCCCATCAGCGCGCCTTCTTCGGGCTTCTCGATCTCCGTGCCGCGCGTGACCGCTAGCGGCTCGAACGACGCGGTGATCATCATCGGCTGGTCGTCGGCGTAAGAGACGTAGTCAGTGCGCATCACGTCATCGCCTACCCCGATCTTGAGACGATGGGCGACCTCCAGTCCTGCCCGATCCACCACGGTATTGTGGCTATACCGGGGTACGCGACTAGTCGCGATCGCCTCATCTGCAAAAGGCGCGCCAGGCTCCGACTTGTAGTGCTCAGCCGCGCGCCGGATCAACGGGTCGTGAAGTCGCACTACTGCTCGGCCGCCTTGCTGTCGGTCAATCAAGCCTTCCGACTCCAGGAGATCGAGCGCCTTCCGGACGACGATCCTGGACGCTCCGAAGGTTGCGACAAGCTCCTCTTGAGTGGGTAGCTTGCCGCCCGGCTCCAGTGTTCGAGCCAGGATTTGATCCCGCAGTGCCGCCGCAATGCGTTCGTACATGTGCTCTGACGTGGGGTTTTCCAAGATCATCAACTTTCTCTCAAACTTGGCATGCCAAGGCCTTGCATCCCTTGTCATCGTCAGCTAATCTTGGCATACCAACTCAGGTTGGCATACCAACCCTAGCAGGAGGCGCGACATGCAGGACATCCCATTCATCAGCTCGGGCTACAAGTTCATGGTCACCGAGGCTCCCACCATGAAGATGAGGGAGAGCGACAACGGCGAGTTGGTCCCCGCCGAAGACCGCCGCACTGGTGACATCCCGTTCGTGGTGATGCTGTTCGCCAAGCCGCGCCCGGTGGAGGGGCAGCGGTCCAGCAAGGGCGAAGAGATCAAGGTGACCGTGACGGCGGAGCCCGGTGACGAGATCACCGAGGGCTCGTACGTGGAACTGGTCAACCCGGTCCTCAACACGTGGCAGACCGTCGGCAAAGACGGCCGAATCAGCGGGTCGGGCCTGTGGTTCAAGGCCCACGCGCTCAAGCCTGCCGGGTTGGGTGCTGCGCAGGTCGCCGCCTAGCTCGACAGCCCTTCCCAGGTCGGCTGGCAGCCCGCTTTCGAGTCGGGCAAGGGCACTTCTTGTTCTTTGACAATTACACAGTGGACCGATCTATGCCAAAAACCGCGCCCTTTTGTGTTGGTGCGCCCCGATTCCCGGCCGTCCGCGTCCGGGAGCCCTGGGGTTCCAACACCGTCACTTCGAGCGGAAAGGACTAGAGATATGGCACGCATGAACGGCACGTCCCGGGACGGGTTGTCCTCGTTCGACCCCCACGGCCCGACACGGGTTTTCTGATGGCCGGGCACGCCTGCTCCGCCAACTTTTGGCTCTCACCAACAGGAATCGCCACCTGCAACGTCTGCGGACGTCAGTGGCAGTACACCTAGGAGGAACTGTGTTCTACCTGATCTGGCTCGGAATCGTCGGGATGCTGATCGTGGCCACACCGGTGTTCGGAGTCTTGACCCTGATCGCTGGACTGGGCCTGGCGTGGAAGGCGGGCCGGTGAGCATCCACATTTGCGAGTCCGAGATGACCAGCAGCCGCACCGAACACCGCGCCACCGCCACGGAAGACGGGTGGCACGTGTCCTGGCTACCCGGCCGCGTACTCGACCGCAACAGCGCGATTACGGCAATGACGCTGGTGGAGATCTACGCGGACAACCCGCCGAAGCACTCGAAGTGGTGGCTCGCCGCGCTGAACTTCGAACAGGAACTCGGACTTGACGAACGGGACAGGCCATGACCAACCGCATCCGAGCCTCACAGCTCGCACGACTGCTGACCACCCGGCTGGAACGCGAACGCCTCGACGTCATCGACGCCGCCGATGCGGTGGACCCGACGTGGCACGCCGGGTTCTGCGCCGGACTCGAACACGCCCAGCACGTCATCAAGAAAGGGATCTGACCTATGCAGGTGAAAGCACTCAACCGCCGTGCACAGCAGCGCTACGCCACCTTCGTGACCACGCTCGACCTGGTCGCCGACGTGCTCGCGCAGGTCGACAAGCTGATCGGCAAGGTCGACGACAAGGCCGCTGTGGGCTGGACGATCTCCAGCAAGGACGAGCTGATCGCCTACCGCACCAAGGCGTTCGACGATCTCGACCGGCTTCGCACGCTGGGCAAGAAGCACGAGGCCGAGCTGGTCTCGCGAGACTGGAGGTTCTGAGGATGGCAGCCAAGCTTCAGGTCGACCGCGTTGTCGATGACCTGTCCACCGCGCTGACGCAGCTTCGCGACTCGATGCGCGGGATGCCGCTGAGCAAGTCCGGCTTCAAAGGCGCGCACGACAAGATGGCCCGCTCCATGGGCACCCTCACCACCGAGCTGATCGACGCCAGCAGCGCCATCAAGCTCTGACCACACCTCACTCCGCACCTCACCTCCCCGCGAGATCGGCTCCGCGCTTCCTGGACACCCAGGGGGCCGGGGCCGTTCTCGTCTCACCGAAAGGCCACCGACCATGAACACCCCCAAGTCGAACCGCAGCAAGGGCCGCGAAGTCAAAGCCGCTACCTGGACCGTGCGCCACCCCGGGGCCGCACTCACCCCGGCCGCGCTACTCACCTCCGGAATTGAGCTCGGCTGGACCACCACCGGCGGCATCCTGGGCGGCACCGCCGTGGGCCTGTGCGGCTGGTACCGCGCCCACCCCGACACCTTCGACTACCTCGCCGCTCCCCGGATGCGGGCCTGGCGTCGCCGCTGGACCGCCTACCTCGGACCCCGCTGGAACGCGGCCCTGCGAGCGTGCGACCTCTACACCACCCACCGCAAGACCGGTGACGAGCAGTTCCCGCGCATCATCAAGGTCCGGGCCTACTCGCCGACCGTGGACACGCTGCACCTCAAGCTTGCCCCTGGGCAGCACGCCAAGCAGTTCGAGGACAAGCTTGTCGCGCTCGCCGACACCATCCGGGTGGAACGGATCGCCGTGGAACGGGTGAAGCCGGGTGTTGTCGGCCTGGTCATCGAACGGTCGGAGCCGTTCACCGAGACCATCGAAGCCCCCGAGATGCCGTATCACGCCGAGTCGGTGGACCTGAAAGACATCTACGTCGGGGAGACGGAGTTCGGCGCGGACTGGCGACTCGCGGTCCTCGGCCAGCACACGTTCATCGCAGGAGCCACCGGCGCGGGTAAGAACTCGATCCCGATGTCGCTGCTGCGCGCGCTGGCTCCGATGATCCGAGACGGGCTGGTCCGGCTGTGGCTGTGCGACCCGAAGCAGATGGAGTTCGCGAAGCTCGCCGGGATCGCGCACCGCTACGCCGACACCGACGAGAAGTGCGCGGACCTGGTCACCGAGTACGTCGACGACGTCCGCCGCGTCCAGCAGGAGTTCGCCGCGTCCGGCAACCGCAAGATCGACGTGTCGCAGGACACGCCGCTCAACCTGCTGGTGATTGACGAGATCGGGGCGCTGCTGGCCTACGGCGATGGCACCATCGCGCGCCAGATGCGCAAAGACCTCGCCATCGTCGGCTCCCAGGGCCGCGCCACCGGACACTCGATGCTCGCGATGGTGCAGGAACCGACCAAGGACACCGTCCCGATCCGGGAGCTGTTCACGCAGCGGATCTGCTTGCGCGTCACAGCGGCGTCGCATGTGGACATGGTGCTCGGGGACGGGACCCGCCTCAAAGGCGCGATCGCGGACGAGATCCCGAACATCGGCGAGACCGCCGGTATCGGGTTCGTCATCCGCCAGCGCACCCGCGTTCCGCTGCGGGTTCGGGCCGCGTACGTCACCGACACCGAGATCGACGAACTGGTCGTGTTCGTCCGCTCCGGCTGGGGCCCGGTCGGGTCGCACCTGACGGCGGTGGCCTGATGATCCAGGTCAACTACCCGACGTCCACGAACGACCCGCACTTCGAGGTCATGGAAGAGGCCGACGGGGTCGTGTCCCCGATCACGGGGGAACTGTTCCGCAACCGCGCGGACGCCGAGAACGAGTACGCCGACATGGTGCTCGACACCGTCACCATGAAAGTCCGGCTCGTCGAACACGACATCGTGTACTTCGCACACTGCGTCGTCTGCGGTCGTTTCCCCGGCGACACCGACCAGGCCTATCCCGAATGGTGCTGGGTGCTCGAAGACCTGCCCAACTACCCAGACTGGCAAGCCACCGAAGAACAGCACGTGTTCTGCCCCGACCACCGACCGTCCAAGGAGGACTAGCGGTGATCACGCAACGGTTTTCCTGCATCCTCAAAGAAACCTACTGGTTCGTCACCACTCAGTACCACATTGACCAAATTGGTTTCTGGGCCACCGAGGAACGGCTACGCACCACGGACTTCCACGAGGCGCTGGAACTCCAACAAAAGCTGCCGGGCTCGACCCTCACCTACATCGACGCGCTATTCCTCGATCGGTGCGTCACGTGCGGCTACTCACCCTACGAGCGAACCCGGTACTTCAAGAGCTGGGATGACCTGGTTGTCGTGCTCCAGGGCTACCCGGGCTGGTGCACCACCAGCGAACAACTCGTGTTCTGCCCCTACGACCGGCCTTCCAAGGAGGAATGACCATGTGGCGTCTCGGATTCGTCTTCTGGCGGGCCTGGCTGTACGGCAAGTACGCGGTGCCCGCGCTGCTCGTGCTGTGGCTCATCCACGCCGCACAGGGCTACTCGCGGCTGTTCTGGGTGGCGCTGGTGGTGTTCGCCCTGATCGGGTTCGGGCTCGTGCTGGGGATCTCGGAGTTCCGCAACCGGGAGTTCGGCAAGCCCGGACGGGAGCGTGTCCGATGACCAGCCGCCGACGCAACCCCGATCAAATCGGCCTGTTCGGCACCGTGACCACGGCCCCGGCTCCGGTACCGGCTCGGCAGTGCCCGCCACCGCGCGGGAAGAAACCGGGCCGCGCACCGGCAAACCCCCTGATCGCGAAGGAAGTCCTCGCGGAAGTCAACCTCGGCCGGTTCGGGCTGCTCGACGACACCGACCGCGTGATGGTCTTCGAAGATGACGACCGCGTCCGGGCCGCGCTCGATGAGGACCTGGTGCACCACCTGATCAGCGGCGGCTACATCGAACGCTGCCCGGCCCGCGAGACCGTGTCAGCCAAGCACGGCGCGATCACACGGCCGATCCTGCCGCTGCGGCTGACCAAACGCGGCCGGGACATGCTCCAACGCTGGTCCAACCTCCACCCGCTACCGAAGTAAGGAGAAACCCATGTCCACCAAGGACAGTTCGAACAAGGTCGGGCGGCTGGTGGACATCATCCGCGTACTGGTCACGGTCACCCTCGGCACTATCGGCGCTGCCGCCGGATTCACCCACACCCACGACTGGGCCGTGCATCACGGGCAGCTCGGGTGGCTCGCCTGGGCCGACGCCGTGGTGATCGAAGGCATCGTGATCGTCGCCGGATTCGAAGTCCAGCGCGACCACGCCAGCACCGCGACCTCTCGCAAGGTCACGTTCCCGCTGGCTGTACTGGTGGCGGGGTTCGGCGTTCAGATGGCCGCTCAGGTCTCGCTCGCCGAACCCACCCCGCCCGGGTGGCTCGTCGCAGCCATGCCCGCCCTCGGCTTCCTCGTCGTCGTGAAACTCCTGATGCGACGCGCCCCCACCCCCGCTCCTGCTCCTGCTCCTGCTCCTGCTCCTGCTCCTGCTCCTGCTCCTGCTCCTGCTCCTGCTCCTGCTCCGAGGGTGGCCCTGCCGGTTATGCCGGCCGAAATCCCCCCGGCTCCCGCGGCTGCTCCCGGATCGGCCCCGGCAACCTCCCCACGGCTGAAGCTCCCGCCGGAGATGACCGGCCGGATCAACGAGGCTGTCGCTGACGCACGCAGCGAGGGACGCGAGGCCACGACCGAGGACATCCGCCGCGCTGTCCGCGTCCCGCAGGACATGGCCGCCCGCATCCTCGCTGACCTCACCGCCCGCAACGGGCACCCGATCACCGCCTGAATCACCCTCCGCAGCACAAAGCGAGCACGGCCGAACCACCTCGCCCGTGCCCCGCTTTTGTGCTGTGCACAACCGGAAGGCACCCATCATGCTGACCTTGCACGACCGCCTCACCGCCCGAGTCCAGGCCACCGACTACAGCGACTGGCGCGCCAAAGTCCACGCCGTCAACGGCTGCGCCCGCCCCATCCGCCTCGGCGGCGCGCACCAGATCCAGGACGCCAGCAGCGGCGCTGTGCTGCACCACCACGGCGGGGACATCTTCGCCCCGTGCGGGAACCGCCGCTCGGCTGTCTGCCCATCCTGCTCCGACCGCTACGCCGCCGACGCGTTCCACCTCGTGCGCGCCGGACTCGTCGGCGGCAGCAAAGGCATCCCGACGTCGGTCACCGACCGGCCCCGCTCGTTCGTCACCCTCACCGCCCCCTCGTTCGGGCCCGTGCACCACGCCCGGGTCACCGCCAAGGGCAAGCACATCCCGTGCGGCTGCGGGGAATACCACCTCGACGCCGACACCCGCGTCGGGACGCCGCTCGACCCCGACACCTACGACTACGAAGGCTCGGTGCTCTGGCAGGCACACGCCGGACTCCTGTGGGCCCGCTTCACCGGCCGCGTCCGGCGCGAAATCGCCGCACGCGCCGGACTCAAAGCCCGCGAGTTCAGCGAACAGGCCCGGCTCTCCTACGGCAAGGTCGCCGAGTACCAGCGGCGCGGGCTCGTGCACTTCCACGCCATCGTCCGCCTCGACGGACCAGACGGCGCGAGCACCCCCGCCCCGCACTGGGCGCACCCGGACCTGCTCGACGACGCCGTGCTCGCCGCTGCCGGGGCAGTGCTGCTCACAACCACCCGGGCTGACGGGTCGCCGCTGACGCTGTGCTGGGGCACCCAGGTCGACGTCCGCCGCGTCCAACCCGCGACGTCTGCTGAGCTCGAGGACGCCGCCGGGGAGATCAGCGAAGCCCGCCTCGCCGGGTACATCGCGAAGTACGCCACCAAGGGCACCGGCAAAACCGAAGCCGCCGACCGGCCCGTCCGGTCCCAATTGGACATCGACTTCCTCAAGGTCTCCGAGCATCACCGCCGCATCATCCAAACCGCCTGGGACCTCGGGGACCTACCGCAGTACGAGGATCTCAACCTGCGGCGCTGGGCGCACATGCTGGCGTTCCGAGGGCATTTCCTGTCCAAGTCCCGCGCCTACTCCACGACCTTCAAGGCCATCCGGGAGGACCGGCGCGCGTACCGGCTCACCGAAACCCTCGACCGGCTCGGCCTCGACGCCGACTCCATCGTCGTGGTCAACGACTGGACCTTCGACGGCGCGGGCTACAGCGACGACGCCGAACGCGACCTCGCCGCTGGCATCGCCGAACGCATCCGAGACGACCGCAAAGCCAAATACGACAAGGAAAACTACTCATGAGCCCCAAACTGCTGACCGTTGACGACCTCGCCGACCACCTCGGCGTCCCCAAAAACACGCTCTACCAGTGGCGCACCAAAGGCTACGGACCCGCCGGACGCCGCATCGGCAAACACGTCCGCTACCGACCCGAAGACGTCGACACCTGGGTCGCCGACCAAGGGACCGTGTGATGGGCCGCCCGCCGCTTGAAATCGGTACGTACGGCAAGATCCGAACCAACTCGACAGCGACCGGCGTTCGTGCGCGAGCGAGCTACCGTGGGCACGACGGGAAAGTCCGGGATATCGAGCGCACTGCACGGAGCAAGACTGCTGCCGAGCGAGACCTCAAGGCCGCAATCGCGCAGGAGCTCCAGACGCCGGGCGGCACTGATGTGACCGCCAAGTCCAAGTTCGCCGACGTCGCCGCATTGTGGATGGCGGAGAAGCGTCGGCAACTGAAAGACGAGGAGCTGGCCTCGGGAACGGTGGGCAACTACGCGAGCATGCTGCGCAATCACGTGCTGCCCGCGTTCGGGGAACTCCGCTTGTTCGAGGTCAGTGTTTCTCGGCTAGACCGCTTCTTTCCTGCCCTGAAAGCGAAATCGAGCGCGGCGCACGCACGAACTGCCCGTGCTGTGGTCAGTGGCGTTCTCCGGTACGCGGCCCGGCATGACGCCATTAAGGGAAATCCCGTCCGGGAGATCGAGCCGATCCGGGGCGGTGCACGCAAGAAGCCCCGTGGGCTCAACGAGGAGGAGCGGGCTGCGTGGCTCGCTCAGCTTGAAGCCGATCCGGAAGCATGCCGACACGATCTTCCGGACCTCACCCGGTTCATGCTGGCAACCGGTACACGGATTGGTGAGGCATTGGCCCTGTACTGGGAGGACGTCGACCTCGACGCCGGAACCGTGCTGCTCGAGTGGACTGTGGTCCGAATCAAAGGCGAGGGTCTTGTTAGGACGAAGCCAAAGACGGACGCGTCGAAGCGAACGCTGCGCCTGCCCGCGTGGGCACTCATCCTGCTCCATCGTCGCCACACGGTCGCTGTAGCAGAGAACAGGGCATCCGCGCACCCGGTCTTCCCGGACTCCCTCGGCGGCTTGCGGGACCCCTCCAACACCCGGCGCAACCTCCGCGACGCGCGCGGAAGTGACCAGTTTGCTTGGGTGATCAGCCACGCCTACCGCAAGACAAACGCCACGATGCTGGATGAAGCGAAGCTGACCCCGCGAGCGATCGCAGACCAGCTCGGCCATGCCAAGCCCTCCATGACACAGAACGTCTACATGGCACGCGGCGTGCCGTCCTCGGAAGCGGCCGAGGCACTGCACGCAGCCTGGCCCGAGGAGTCCTGACGGTATTCCGGGGGTAAACCGGGGATCGGCGTTCAACATCCCCGACGACCGGACCTGTGACCAGCGAAAACAGTGCCCCCGACGGGGTTCGAACCCGCACTGGGTCGATTTTAAGTCGACTGCCTCTGCCAGTTGGGCTACGGGGGCACCGGCCAGCCTAGGCGATCGGCCCCACCGCGACACGGTAGATGCCCCTGAAGGCCACCTTCACGGCGTTTTACGCCGTGAAGGTGGCCTTCAGGGGCAGTACGTCAGCTCTTCGACAGGCGGTCGAACTCTTCCTTCGGGTTGTTGATCTGGCCCAGCGAGATGACCTCGCGGCGGAACAGGCCGCCCAGGATCCAGTCCATCAGGATGCGGATCTTGCGGTTCCAGGTCGGCATCGCCTTGAGGTGGTACGCGCGATGGAAGAGCCAGGCCGGGAAGCCCTTGATCTTCAGGTTCAGCGCGTCGGCGACGCCCTTGTGCAGGCCGAGACTGGCCACCGCGCCAAGGTTCTTGTGGTAGTAGTCCTTGGCCTTGCCGCCGCGGATCACCTTGATGATGTTCTTCGCGAGCACCCGCGCCTGACGGACGGCGTGCTGCGCGTTCGGCGGGCAGGTCGCGGTCGGGTCCTGCTCGGTGCGCGAGAGGTCCGGCACCGCCGCGTTGTCGCCCGCGGTCCACACGTCCGGGTGACCGACGACCTGGAGGCCCGCGGTCGCTTCGAGGCGGCCGCGCTTGTCCAGCGGGAGGTCCGAGTTGCCGAGGACGGGGTTGGCCTTCACGCCCGCGGTCCAGATGATCGTGTCGGTGTCGAACTCGGTGCCGTCCGAAAGCACGACGTGGCCGTTCTCGAACGACTTCGCCGCCGTCGAGAGGTAGACCTCGATGCCGCGCTTCTCCAGCTGCTCGACGGTGTACACGCCGAGCGTCTCGCGGACCTCGGGCAGGATGCGCCCGGCGGCCTCGACGAGCACCCAGCGGATGTCCTCCGGCTGGATGTTCGGGTAGTAGTTGTCCGCGGCGAAGCGGGTCATGTCCTCGAGCTCGGCCAGCGCCTCGATACCGGCGAAGCCGCCACCCACGACGGTGAACGTCAGCAGGCGCTTGCGCAGCTCGGGGTCGAGCGTGCTGGCGGCCTCGTCCAGCTTCGTCATGATGTGGTTGCGCAGGTAAATGGCCTCGCCGATGGTCTTGAAGGCGATACCCTGCTCGACCAGGCCCGGGATCGGCAGGATGCGCGCGACAGCGCCGAGCGCGACCACGAGGATGTCGTAGTTCAGCTGCTCGACATGGCCGTCGGCGGCCTCGACCGTCACGGTCTTGCGCTCGTTCTCGATCTTGGTCACGCGCGCGGTCAGCACGTGGCAGCGCTTGAGCACGCGGCGCAGCGGCACCACCACGTGGCGGGGTTCGATCGCGCCTGCCGCCGCCTCGGGCAGGAACGGCGCGTAGGTCATGTGCGGCTGCGGGTCCACAACCGTCACGGACGCCTCATTGGCGCGGAGCATCTTCTGGAGCCCGTACGCCGTGTAAAGCCCGACGTATCCACCACCGAGGACGAGGATCCGAGTCGGTTCCGACTTCGTAGCAGCCATGCTCACATAGTCCCACCCGCGCGCGTATATCGCTCGAGTACCCCGTCCCGCTGTGACCAGCGTCGCCACGTGTTCCGCACCGATTCAGAAGAGCCCGGCCCGAGCAGCGGCGGAAGACAGCACGTCACACACCATCGAGTGAGTCAGCAAGCGGGTCTGGACGTTGCGCTGTGACACGTGGTAGCAGCCGAAAAGCCGCAGCTCGCCGACATCCGCCTCGACGCCGTGGCCGAACTTCGGCCGCGGGGAGGGCACCGGCCAGCCCACCTCGGCGAGCACCGGCAGCAGCGCCTGCCAGCCGAACGCCCCGAGCACCACGATCGACCGCAGGGTCGGCGCGAGCAGCGAGAGCTCTGCGGAAAGCCAGGCGCCGCAGTTGTGGCGCTCGTCGGGAGCGGGCTTGTTGGCGGGCGGCGCGCACCGGACGGGGGCCACCATCCGGACGCCCCGAAGCTCCAGCCCGTCACCCTGATGGGTCGACGTCGGCTGCGAGGCGAGGCCCACCTCGTGAAGCGCACGGAACAGCACGTCTCCGGACGGGTCGCCGGTGAACATCCGGCCCGTCCGGTTGGCGCCGTGTGCGGAGGGCGCGAGGCCGACGATGGCCATCGACGCGTCCACCGGCCCGAAACCCGGCACCGGGCGGCCCCAGTAGGTCTGCCCGGCGAACGCGGCCCGTTTGGTCACCGCGACCTCTTCGCGCCAGGCGACCAGCCGCGGGCAGGCACGGCAATCGACTACCGCGGCGTCGAGCTCGGCGATGGTGCTGAACACCTTCATGCCCTGTCCGGATCCTGGTCGAGCAAGCTCCCGTTGCCGGGCAGCATGCAGAGCGGCACCGCGGTCTCCTCGTCGAACAGGACGAACGCGTCCTTGCGTGACGCTGTATAGACGTCGACCGCGATGACGTGGCCGCCGCGGTAGTCGGCGAGCGCGGCGACGAACCGCCTGGCGTAGCGCCCGGCCGGGACGTCAGCCGGTTCGGTGGTCGTCCGCCGTTCGAAAAGGCGATACAGCGGCTCGACCGTGATCCGCCGCTGCGGGTAGGACTCTTCCGGCTCGCTGGCAACGGCCTCGATCAGCTCCGGGGTGCCGACCGCCCGGACCCCGGCCAGCACCTGTTCCAAGGTCAGCTCGAGCACACGGACTCCTTGAGCGCGCGACGGCACAGGCCGTCGGCCAGCCGGGTCGATTCCGGCAACCGGAACCGCGAGCTCAAAGCCAGCGCCTGACGGCAGGCTTGCGCCAGCCCGATGCGGTGGCCGACCGACACGAACACCGGCTTCACCCCGTCCTGCGTCCTCAGCACCGTGCCGATCACCTCGCCGCCGTCGATCAAGGGAGACGTCGAGCCGCGCGACACGGCAGGCTCGCTGTATTCGCCGATGAATCTGGTCTTGCCCACACCCATGGACGGCAGGCCCGTCAGCACACCCAGGTGCGACGCCAGGCCGAACCGCCGGGGATGCGCGACCGTGCCCGTCGCAGACGACGAGGTCCGGCATCCGCTCCAGGTTACCCAGCGCTGCCAGCAAAGGTGGCAGTTCGCGGAAGGCGAAAAGACCCGGCGCGTAGGGGAACGACACCTCCGCGAGCACCGTCCGCTGCTCGAGCACGGCGAACCCGACGGTGTCGAGCGTGACCACGGCCGCCGCGATCCGGTTCGTGACCTCGTCATAGGCGACGTCCACCCCGGTCACCGTGGGCACGGGTTCCGGGCAGTCGTCCGTCAGGTCGACGAGGCCCCGGAGCCGTTCCTGGACCTCGATCGCCTCACTCACCGTCTCCGGCCATTCGAGCATGCCGAGGACGATACGTTCCGGCTAAGTTGGCGGCATGCCGGACATCACTCCCGAAGAGACCCCCGAAAAGGTAACGCCACCGGCGGAGCCCAAGGCCGAGCCGACCGACGACCTGGTCACCACCCACCACACGCTGACCGTGAAACGGCGCAAACTCGACTACACGGCGCAAGCCGGGCGGGTCGTGCTGCGCAAGGAGGTCGTGACCGACGGGAAGTCGGAGGGACACCGGGCCAAGGCCGAGGTGTTCCTCACCGCCTACACCCTCGACGGCGCCGAGCCGGGCACGCGGCCGGTCCTGTTCTCCTTCAACGGCGGTCCCGGCTCGTCCAGCGTCTGGCTGCACATGGGCCTGTTCGGGCCGCGCCGGGTGCTCTCCGGCGACGTCGACGACCCGGCGGCGCCGCCGTACGGGCTGGCCGACAACCCGGAAACCCTGCTGGCGCACAGCGACCTGGTGTTCATCGACCCGGTGTCCACCGGGTACTCGCGGCCGGTGGACGGCGAAAAAGGCAAGGACTACCACGGTTTCACCGCCGACATCGAGGCGATCGGCGAGGTCATCCGGCTGTGGGTGTCGCGCAACGAACGCTGGCTGTCGCCGAAGTTCATCGCCGGCGAGTCCTACGGCACGATCCGCGCGGCCGGGGTGGCGGCGCACCTGCAGGAGCGGCATGGGCTGTACCTGAACGGGATCCTGCTCATCTCGTCCATCCTGGACATGGCCACCGGCGGGTTCGACGAGGGCAACGACCAGGGCTACGCGCTGTACGTCCCGACCTACGCGGCGATCGCGCATTACCACGGCCTCCACGGCGAGCGGCCGATCGACGACGTACTGGCCGACGCCGAGGACTTCGCCGCGAAGGAGCTCCCCTGGGCCCTCGCCCGCGGCGCCCGGCTGTCCACACAGGACCGAACGGAGACGGTCGCGACACTCGCCTCACTGACCGGCCTGAGTGAGTCCTATGTAGACAGGGTGAACCTGCGGGTGGAGCACGTGCGTTTCTTCACGGAACTCCTGCGCGACAAGGGTCTCACGGTCGGCCGGATGGACGGCCGGTTCACCACCTGGGAGCCCGACGGCGGCCGCGAGCACATGAGCGACGACCCCTCGATCTCCCGTATCATCGGCGCGTACACGGCGGCCTTCAACCACTACATCCGCGCCGAGCTGGGCTACAAGAGCGACCTGCCCTACGAGGTCCTCTCGATGGAAGTCTTCAAAGCCTGGTCCTACTCGGACTTCGAGGGCCGCACAGTGTCCGTTGTAGACTCCCTGGCCACCGCGATGCGCGCGAACCCGCACCTTCAGGTCCACGTGGCATTCGGCCACTACGACGGCGCGACCCCCTACTTCGCGGCCGAGCACGTCCTTGCCCACCTGCGGATCCCGGAGGAGCTGCGGACCAACATCGACACGGCCTACTACCCGGCGGGCCACATGATGTACGTCCACGAGCCCACCCGAGTCCAGCAGTCCAAGGACCTGGCGAAGTTCATCAAGGACGCTTCGAACCGGTAGGTCCAGAGTGTCATGAAAGGGTCTTTCATGACAATTTTCGTCCCGAAAGACCCTTTCATGACACTTGGCGCGGTTTTTGTCGGTGCCAAGATGACCATGGAAGGGTGCGACTCACGAGAAACACCCTGACCGAAAGTCACCTCCTCAAGCACAGCAGCCACGGTGTCATCACCGCCGAGCTGCTGGAAAGGCTGGGCATACCGCAACGGACCACCTACCGAAGATGCCAGCCCACCAGGCAATGGACTCACCTGCTGCCCGGCATAGTTCTCTTGTCCCGCGCGACGCCGTCGGCGCGGCAGCGAGTGGAAGCGGCTCGCATGCACACCGACATGTTCGGCATTGTCACCGGTCTCGAAGCCGCGAGACGGTATGGCCTCACTGTGGAACCACCCGACACGCTGGTACACATGCTGGTTCCCGACAGCCATAAGTTCTCCAGCGCCAAGTTCACGGTGGTCGAACGGACCAAGTACTTCCCGGAGCCGAATGTCGTCGATGGCGTGCCGCTCGCGCCGCCTGCACGCGCGGTCTTGGACGGTGTCCGCCGGATCCGCGAGTACGTACCAGTCAGTGCCCTGCTGCTCGAAGCGCTCGAATCCGGGCTGTGCTCCCCCAACGAACTGTCTGCGGAACTGGAGGCGGGTAGCCAGCGAGGAACGGCTCTCCCCAGGGCAGTCCTGCGGCAACTCTCGGAAGACATTCGCTCGGTTCCGGAGCTGGAGGCAATCTCGATGTGGAAGCGCGCCGGCCTGCCGAAACCGCTGCACAACGCGAAGATCTTCACCGCTCAGCACCAGTTCATCGCCATGCCAGACTACTGGTGCGACGAAGTTGCACTCGCGTGGGAGATCGACTCCTGGTCCTTCCACGAAAAACGGCGCCACTACGCGAAGACACTGGCGAGGAACAGCCGGTACGCGGGGCAGGGCATCTCCGTCGTGCAAACCCTGCCGAGCAGACTGCGCCGAGAGCCGAACGCGGTGATCGCCGAGCTCCGAGCGGCCTACGCCGCCGCACGAGCGCGGCCGCGGCCCAACGTGGCAGCGGTACCCAGCCGGCGGTCCGCGGCTTGAGCGGGAACCCAAGTGTCATGGAAGGGTCTTTCCGGGCGAAAATTGCCCGGAAAGACCCTTTCATGACAC
Organism: Amycolatopsis sp. H20-H5; assembly: GCF_035828755.1. Taxonomy (NCBI): domain Bacteria; kingdom Bacillati; phylum Actinomycetota; class Actinomycetes; order Pseudonocardiales; family Pseudonocardiaceae; genus Amycolatopsis; species Amycolatopsis sp. H20-H5. Next base: position 69,498 of record NZ_JAYMZS010000015.1, read on the forward strand.
CACTTACGGGAGGGGCTTAGCCGCGGAGGAACGGAGTTCCGTGGGTCACCGCGGCATAGGCGTCGACGGCGCCGTGGCCGTAGAAGCCGTTGAACTCGGGGGTTCCGGCGCAGGTGGCCGTGAACGACGCGTCGCGGCCTTCCTTGAGGTAGTCCACCGTGCGGGGGACGGGGCAGGCGATCTGGGACGCCGTGCCTTCGAGGACCCGCTGGACCGCGTCGGGGTTGAGGCCGAAGTCGCCGTGGGAGGACTTGCCGTACTGGGAAACGATCAGTGCGGCGACGCCGACCGCGTGCGGAGTGGCCATCGAGGTGCCCTGCAGCCACTGGTAGTAGCCGACCCGGCCGTCGGTGGCGGTCTCCTTCTTGATGCCGAGCGCGACGCCGGCCGGCGTCAACTCACCTGAAACGGCGTCGACGTTGCCCGCGGCCACTCCGACGTTGCGGGGGTAGGCCGAGAGGATCTCGTTCTCCAGCGTGCGGAACCACGGGGTGCCGAAGCCGTCGCGGAAGTAGCCGCCCGGTGCGGACACCGAGATCTGCTCGGTGCCGTAGCTCGAGTAGTCCGCCTTCGCCTGCGAAGGACCGAAGGAGCCGACACCGATGGTGTTCGGGCCCTCGACCGGGAGGGAGAGGCAGGTCGAGTTGTCGATCGTGCGGGGGTGGATCGCGTTGCTCGGGTAGTCCGGGCTCTTGACGTCGGGCTGCGGGGCGCCGAGGTCGGCGTGCTCGTTGCCCATCGCGACGACCTGGGTGACGCCCTTGTTGTGGGCGTACGTCAGCGCGCGGTTGACCGCCTCGACGATCGTGCGCTGCTCGGCCTTCTCCGCCGCCGAGTCGGCCGGGTTGTTCTGGCAGTTGAACAGCCACGGGTCGATGTAGAACGACATGTTGACCACATCGATGCCCGCGTCACCCGCGTACGTCAGCGCGTCGACGGTCGGCTGCAGGAAGAAGAAGCCGGAGTCCTGGCCCGCGCGGACGTTCACCAGCGAGACGTTGGGAGCGACGCCGGAGATGCCGAAGCCGTTCACCGCCGCGCCGATGGTGCCCGCCACGTGGGTGCCGTGGCCGTTGTCGTCGTGGTCGACCGGGTCGACGCAGCCGCGGTACTCACACGGCCCGTCGACGACCGTGCCGTTGACGTCGGCGACGATGTCGCGGGTGAAGTTGCGGGAGTCGGCCTTGTCGAAGTTCGGGGCGATGTCGGGGTGCGAGCCGTCGACCCCGGTGTCGATGATGCCGACCTTGACCCGCTTGTCCCCAGGCTGCACAGTGCGCGCCAGGTCCGAGCGCGTCGACTTGAGCCCCCAGAGCTGCTCGTCGAGCGGGTCAGTGCCGAGTGGTGTCTTCTTGGCCGCGGCGGAAGACTTCGGAGCGGCCTTCGCGGTACCGGCGGCCGCGCCTTCGGTCTCCACCTTCTCCGACCGGGCCTTGTCCGACTGAGCCTTGCCGTCCTTGGGTGCGGCGCCGATCGGCTTGGCCTTCGTCGCGCCGAACACGGCGCGGTTGGCCGAAACCCGCTCGGCGAAGCCGTTGGCGGGGGCGGTCGCGGTGACCAGCCCGACCGCGGTGTTGGTCTGGACGACCGTGCCGCCGGCGTCACGGACGGCCTTCTGGACCGCCGTGACGCTCTGGTCCTTCGAGGCCAGCACCGTGAACTCGGTGGTGACGCCCGAGAGCTGCGGTTGTGCGGCCGCTGTCGGCGCAGCCATTCCGGAGACTGCGCCGATCAGCGGTACCGCGAGTGCGGCGACGAGCAGTTTGGGTCTTTTCACGTGTTCCTCCTCGGAATACCGTTACTGCAACGTACATTTACGACAACGGCACAGCAATGAGGAACCGACTAAAGTAAGTACCCGTTACACGACGCCCGCTTTTTCCTCCGCGAAATGACACGCCGACAGGTGCCCGTCGGTGCGCGCCACCAGCGGCGGCTCCTCCTGGGCACAGATGTCCTGCGCTTTCCAGCACCGGGTCCGGAAATGGCAGCCCGACGGCGGATTGATCGGGCTGGGCACGTCGCCTTCCAGGCGGATCACCTGCCGCTGCCCGCGTACCGCCGGATCGGCGATCGGGACGGCGGAAAGCAACGCCTGCGTATACGGATGCGACGGGTGTTCGTAAATTTCCGTCTCGGTTCCGATTTCGACGATCTTTCCGAGATACATCACCGCGACCCGGGTGGAAAGGTGGCGGACCACCGAGAGGTCATGCGCGATGAAGACGTAGGACAGCCCGAGTTCACGCTGCAGTTCCCCGAGCAGGTTCATCACCTGCGCCTGGATCGACACGTCGAGCGCCGAAACCGGCTCGTCGCAGATGATCACCTTGGGCCGCAACGCGAGCGCCCGCGCGATCCCGATGCGCTGGCGCTGCCCGCCCGAGAACTGGTGCGGATAGCGGTTGATGTGCTCGGGGCTCAGCCCGACCACCTCGAGCAGCTCCCGCACCTTCTGCGCCCGCGAACCCTTGGGCGCGACCTCGGTGTGGATCTCGAACGGCTCCCCGATGATGTCACCGACCGTCATGCGCGGGTTCAGCGACGTGTACGGGTCCTGCAGCACGATCTGGATCTCACGGCGCATCCGCCGCAGCTCCGCACCGCGCAGCGAGAAGATGTCCCGCCCCTCGAACGTGGCGACGCCGCCGGTCGGCTCCTCGAGCCGCATCAGCACTTGCGCCAGGGTGGACTTGCCGCAGCCGGACTCGCCGACCACGCCCAGCGTCTCGCCGGGCATGAGGTCGAACGAGACCCCGTCCACGGCCTTGACCTGCCCGATGGTGCGCTTGAACAGCACGCCCGAACGCACCGGGAAGTGCTTGACCAGAGACTCGACCTTGAGGATCGGCTCAACCATGACTACTCACCACCTCGTCGGCGAAGTGACACGCGCTGGTGCGGCCGAACCCGAGGGTGTGGAGCGCGGGAACCTCGGTCCGGCACCGGTCCTCGGCTCGCTTGCAGCGCGGATTGAACGGACAGCCGGGCGGGATGTTGAGCAGTGACGGCGGCAGGCCCTTGATAGTTTCGAGCACCTGTCCCCGCAGCTCGAGGCGCGGCAGGGAATCCATCAGTGCCGAGGTGTAGGGATGCCCCGGCGTGCGGAACAGCTCACCGACCTCGGCCTGCTCGACGATCCGCCCCGCGTACATCACGGCGATCCGGTCGGCGACCTCGGCGACCACGCCGAGGTCGTGCGTGATGAGGATGAGCCCCATCTGCCGTTCGACCTGGATCTCCTTGAGCAGGTCCATGATCTGGGCCTGCACGGTGACGTCGAGCGCGGTGGTCGGCTCGTCCGCGATCAGCAGATCGGGGTCGAGCGCGAGCGACATCGCGATCATCGCGCGCTGCCGCATCCCGCCGGAGAACTGGTGCGGGTAGTCGCGGATCCGCTTGTCCGGGGCGGGAATGCGCACGATGTCGAGCAGCTCGATCGCCCGCTTGCGGGCGTCCTTGCGGCTCATCCCGCGGCGCACCCGCAGCTGCTCCTCGATCTGGAACCCGACGGTGAACACCGGGTTCAGCGCGGAAAGCGCGTCCTGGAAGATCATCGCGATGCTGTCGCCGCGCAGCAGGCGGCGCTCTTCCTCGGGCATGGTCAGCAGGTCTGTCCCGCGATAACGCACCTCGCCCGCGGTGATCACCCCCGGCGGCACGTCGAGGATGCCCATGATCGTCTGCGCGGTGACGCTCTTGCCGGAGCCGGACTCGCCGAGCACGGCGAGCGTCTCCCCGGCGCGCACCTGGTAGCTGACGCCGTTGAGCACGTTCGCGACGCCGTCACTGGTGCGGAACTCGACGTGGAGGTCTTCGACTTCCAGCAGCAGTTCACTGGTTGAATGGTCCATTGTGGACATCGACTACCTCCCCTTCGGGTCTAGTGCGTTGCGGAGACCGTCGCCGAGCATGACGAAGGCGAGCACGGTGATGCTCACGAACGCGGCGGGGAACAGCAGCATGTTCGGGTCGTTGCGGAAGTAGTCGCGCGAGTCGCTGATCATCACGCCCCACGAAACCACCGGCGGCCGCACCCCGATGCCGAGGTACGCCAGCGTCGCTTCCGCGCCGATGGCCGCACCGAGCGCGATGGTCGCGTACACCAGCACCGGCGCGAGCGTGTTCGGCAGCAGGTGCCGGAACACGATCCGCGGGGTGCTCGCGCCGAGCCCGCGCGCGGCCTTGACGTAGTCGAGCTGCTTGGCCACCAGCGTGGCCGACCGCATGAGGCGCATCGCGACCGGCCAGCTCAGGATCGCGATCGACGAGACCACCTGGACGATGATGGTCACCGCGCCCGGGTTCGACCCCGGGGCGTTGAACGTCGTCAGGATGACGATCGCGCCGAGGATGAACGGCAGCGAGGCGAAGATGTCACCGAAGCGCGAAAGAATGCTGTCGATGAGACGGCCGTAGTACCCGGCGATGATCCCGACGAACCCGCCGAACAGCACGGTCAGCAGGGTCGCGAACACGCCGACGAGCAGCGAGGCGCGCGTGCCGTAGATCGTCCTCGCGTAGACGTCGTAGCCCTGGTTGTCGTAGCCGAACCAGGCGTCCGCCGAGGGACCCATGTTCGCCATGTCGAGGTTGCTGTAGCCCGCGGGCCGCGAGCTGAACACGCCGGGGGCGATGGCGACGATCACCACGAAGGCGATGATCACCGCGGAGATGACGAAGGTGGGCTTGCGGCGCAGGTCGCGCCACGCGTCCCCCCACAGGCTGCGGGGCTTCTGCGGCCCGCTCCCGGAGTCGTCGATACGGCTGAGCGCGGCGGGATCGACCGCCGGCGCACCTGCCACAGTGGGGTCAGTCATAACGGATCCTCGGGTCGAGAACGGCGTACAGGAGGTCGATGATCAGGCTCGTCAGCAGGTAGACCACGACGAGCAGGACGACCACCCCGGTGACGGTGGCACCTTCACGGTTCTGGATGCCGCGGAAGATCAGGCCGCCGATGCCGTTGATGTTGAACACGCCCTCGGTGACGATCGCGCCACCCATCAGGGCGCCGATGTCGGTGCCGAGGAAGGTGATCACCGGGATCACGGAGTTGCGCAGCAGGTGCACGCCGACGACGCGGCTGCGTGGCTGGCCCTTGGCGATCGCCGTGCGGACGTAGTCGGCGTGCCGGTTTTCGGCGATGCTCGTTCTCGAAAGCCTGGCCACGTAAGCCATGGAAAGGCTGCCCAGTGCGAGCCCAGGGACGATCAGTTCCCCGACCGTCGCGTCCGCCGACACGCTGGTGTCGATGATGCCCCACTCGGTGCCCAGCACCAGCTGCAGCACGATCGCGGTGACGAACACCGGCAGCGAGATCAGGAAGGTCGTCGACATGAGCACCAGGTTGTCCAGGAAACCCTTGCCGCGAAGCCCGGTCAGGATGCCGGCGCTGATGCCGATGATGGCCTCGATGGCCACCGCGATGAGCGCGAGGCGCACGGTCACCGGGTAGGCGGTGGCGATCATGTCGCCGATGGAGTTGCCGTTGAAGGTCTCACCCCAGTCGCCGGTGAACAACCGGCCGAGGTACTTGAAGTACTGCACGAAGATCGAGTCGTTGAGGTTGAACTTCGCCGTCATCTGATCGATGTAGGCCTGTGGGCAGGCGACCTGGCCGCACTTACCGGAAAAGGGATCACCAGGTACGGCCCAGACCAGGACGTAGATGAGGAAGGTTGTTCCGAAGAAGACCGGGATCAGTTGCAGAAGCCGCCGCAGGATGTACTGGGTCATGCGTCCGTTCCTTGGAGCGCTCGACGCCCGAGAGTGGCTAGCGGCAGGGTGCTGCCGCTAGCCACTCAGGGGGTCGAGATGGTGGGAAAAGCGTCAGCTCGCTACTTCGATGGAGGAATAGTCCGCCAGCCGGCGGAAGTCGAGGTTGGCCGTCTTCAGCCGGCTCGACTTCGCCGCGACACCCTTCTCGTCCCACACCGGGATCGAGGGAAGGTCCTTGGCGATCAGGTCTTCCGCCTCCTGGTAGAGCTTGATCGCGGCGGCCTTGTCGGCGGTGCCGTCAGCCTGCTTCAGCTTCGCGTCCACGGCCGGGTTGGAGTAGCTCGAGTCGTTCGAGGACGCGCCGGTCTTGTAGATCGGGTTCAGGAAGTCCTCGATCGACGGGTAGTCCGCCGACCAGTCCGAACGGCCCATGCCGGTCAGCTTCTTGCCGACGACGATGCTGCGCCACTGACCGAAGTCGGTGGCAGGCACGAAGTCGCACTCGACGCCGAGGGCGTTCTTGATGCTGTTGCACGCCGCCACCAGCGGCTCCTTGCGGCCACCGTCGGCGTTCGAGGCGATGGTCAGCTTGCCCTTGAAGCCCGACTTCGCGAAGTACTCCTTGGCCTTGGCCGGGTCGTACTTGCAGAACTCGCCGCAGACGCCGGGGCGGTAGCCCTCGATGCCCTGGGAGACGTAGCCGTCGGCCGGGACGTAGGTGTCGTTCATGACCGTCTTGGTGATCTGCTCGCGGTTGATCGCCAGCGAGATCGCCTTGCGCAGGTCGGGGTTGTTGTAGCCGGGCACGTAGTACGGCACGGCGATGGTGCTCAGGCCCAGCAGGTGACCCTGGACGAGTTTGTCGCCGAGGTCGGCCTTGTACTTGCCACCGGCGATGGCCGACGGCGGCAGGGTCTCCATGAAGTCGAGCTTGTTGCTCTGGAGGTCCTGGTACGCGGTTTCCTGGCTGGCGTAGATACGGACTTCGAGGTCCTTGAACTTGACCTTGTCCTCGCCCTTGTAGTCGTCGAAGCGGGTCAGCTTGATGTTGACGTTCGGCGTGCGGGAGACGAACTTCAGCGGGCCGTTGCCGACGGGGTGCTCACCGAAGGCCTTCGGGTCCTTGAAGAAGACGTCCGGCAACGGCGCGAAGGCCGTGTAGCCGATCATGGTCGAGAAGACCGAGAACGGCGCCGAGAGGGTGACCTGGAACTCGTAGTCACCGACGGTCTTGAGGCCGGTCATCTTGTCCGTGGTCGGCGCCTTGGCGCTGACGGTGTCGTAGCCCTCGATCGCCGAGAAGAAGCCCTCGTTGATCTGGCCGTTGGGGCCGTAGGCCGCCCAGTTCCAGGCGTCGACGAAGTTCTTCGCCTTGACCTCGGTGCCGTCGTGGAACTTCCAGCCCTGCTTGATCTTGATGTCGAAGACCTTGGAGTCGGTCGTCGTGATCGAGTCGGCCATCAGGTTGTACGGGGCAGCCGTGTCGCCCCGGTAACCGACGAGGGCGGCGAACATGGGCTGGACAGCCTTGGTTCCGCCGAGCTCGTTGGTGTTGCTCGGGATCAGGGTGTTCTGCGGCTCCGTGCCGTAGACCGACACCGAGGCGTCCGCGTTCGAAGCGCCTGACTTGGTGTCACCGCCGCCACCACAAGCCGCCAGCACCAGCGCCATGGTTGTCACCACCGCAGTGGCTCCCCAGAACCTGCGCGATAGCCGCATATCCCACCCTCCTGAATCATCTTGACGGGCGACACGCACGTCTGTAGACGCACGGGCCCGATGGTGACACGACGTTAGCGGGAGGGCGGTGGACGATCACAGACAGATGTGTTGCAAATGGGTGACGATGAAGACGCAGACCCAGTCAGAGCACAACTTTCGTAGGAAAAGGGATCCTCCGAAAGAGTTAACCTCCACTGCTTGTCATCAGTCGTGCACCCGGGGTACGAGCAGGTGTACCGGCCGGAAACTCTGTGTCACCAAGGAGTGTCACACCAAAGCAGTGTCACACCAGAGAAAGAGCGATGCCGTCCAGAATGTCGTGTTCGCTGATGACCAGGTCCACCGGACCGCCGCGAGCGGCGAGCTGCTCCGCGAGCACCTGCATGATCACCGAGCCGCCGCCGATCACATCCACCCGTCCGGGGTGGATCACCGGGTTGGCCGCCCGGGTGGCGTGATCCGCGGTGAGCAGTGACTGTGCGACACGATCGAGGTCGGCGGGCGAGAGCCGTGAGAGGTGGACGCGCTCGGAGTCGTACGCCGGCAGCTCCTGCGCCACCGCGGAGAGCGTGGTGACGGTGCCTGCCACCCCGATCCAGGTCTTCGCCTTCGAAACGTCCACGACGTCGAACGCCTGCGCGAGGATCTTGCCCGCCAGCTCCCGCGCCTCGGCGATCTCGGCGGCGTTCGGCGGGTCGGACTTCAGCGCCCGCTCGGTGATCCGCACACAGCCGATGTCGACCGACTTGGCCGCGATCACCTCGGCCTTGCGCCCGTCCCAGGTGCCCAGCACCAGCTCCGTCGAGCCGCCGCCGACGTCGACCACCACGAACGGGCCGTCGTCGGAATCCTGCTCGCCGACCGCGCCGGTGAACGACAGGCGCGCCTCCTCGTCCCCGCTGATGACCTCCGCCTCGGTGCCCAGCACCGCACGGGTCATCGCGAAGAACTCGTCGCGGTTGCTCGCGTCCCGCGTCGCCGAGGTCGCGACCATCCGGACCTTCTCGGCACCCTTGCGGCGCGCGGCGGCCGCGTAGTCGACCAGCGCGGCCCTGGTGCGCTCCAGCGCTTCCGGCGCGAGCCGTCCGGTGGCGTCGACGTCCTGGCCGAGCCGGACGATCCGCATCTCGCGGTGCAGGTCACGGAGGTCCACTGTGCCGTCATGGCGTGGCGTCAGCTCGGCGACGAGGAGGCGGATGGAGTTGGTCCCACAGTCGATCGCGGCTACACGAGGCATGGTGACGAGTTTAGTTCGTCGGCCGGTGCACTCGCGGAACCACCGCACGAATCCTCGACAGGACCTTTTGACTGCCCCTGAAGGCCACCATCACGGCGTTAGACGCCGTGATGGTGGCCTTCAGGGGCAGCTGAAGCGGTGGGGGACGCCGTGGTGGTCGTTGTCGTGGTTGTCGGGGAGGTGCAGGAGGGTGAGGGTGGGGCCGGGGTGGTTGAGGATCCGGGTGGGGATGTCGTCGTGTTGGGGGGCGACGTCGTGGGCAGGGTCACCGTTGTTGTCGTGGGGGTGCAGGTGGGCGACGGCGTGGTTGACGTCTGGGTGGACGTCGACGTGCCCGTCGTCTGGGTCGGGGGGAGCGTGGGGGCACTGGTGCCCGGTGTCGGCGTGGGGGGCACCGGTGGGGGCGGGACCTCCGCGGGCGGCGGGGCGGCCGCCGCGTTCGGGGCGCCGACCGGGACCTTGCTGTCCGCCGTGGGCAGGACACCGTTGCGGTACGCCTCGGCCCACAGGATGACCGTGTTCACGTACGTGTCCGAGTTGTTGTAGCGGTAGATCGCGGCGCGCAGCGGGTCCGGGCTGGAGAGGTCCAGGCCACCGGAACAGAGGTAGCGGCCGGTCGCCAGGGAGGCGTCGTAGATGTTGTTCGGGTTGGACTCGCCGTCGCCGTTGCCGTCGGAGGCGTAACCCCACCAGGTCGACGGGATGAACTGCATCGGGCCGACAGCGCGGTCCCACACCTTGTCGCCGTCGAACCGGCCCTGGTCGGTGTCCGGGACCGCCGCGAACGGGCCGGCGCCGTTGAGCACCGGGCCGAGGATCGGCTCCAGGGTGGTGCCCTTGGCATCGACGTACCCACCACGGGCGTGGTTGGACTCGATGCGGCCGATGCTGGCGATCAGTGCCCAGTCGACGTGACAGCCCGGCAGCTCGCCCGTCAGGATCCCGGCCGCCTTCTTGTACGCGTCGAGCGCGGTGGACGGGATGCCGAGCGGGCCGTTGGGCAGCTCGTAGGCGGGCAGCGGGAGCGGGCTCGGCGAGTTCGGGAGGCTGCCGTCGACGCCGATCCCCTGACCGAGGATCGGGTCGTAACCACCTTCGAGCGCGACGTCGGAACTGTGCACGGTGCTGGCCACGTTCACCCAGCTCGCGGCACCGCCGGACGCGGCGAAGGCTGGCACCACGGCGAGCACGCCGCCGGTGATCGCGAGGAGGGTGCGGTGCCTGCGGCCGAGTCTGCGGGCCAGGCCCCCGATGGCGCCTGGCCGGTGCCGCACACGCATACGTCAAACCCTCCCGGTCGGGTCCCCTGAACAGGTGACCCGATGCTTACTTATGTCGTGTGAAACTGCCGTACTCACCATGCAGTACTCACCGGCTCGATTCACCCCTTCGAGGTGACCGAACAGGTGATAGCGGCTGAATTCACCCACCCAGACCCACTATCTGTTCACACGGAGCAAGCGTTACCCGGCGCGGTCACCCGGCGCAGTCACCTGATGGCCACCCGCCAGCACGCAGCAGGGCGAGCGTCTCGTCGCCGAACGGGTTCACGCCCGGCCCGACGGCGAGGGTGTGCGCGAGGTGGACGTGCAAGCACTTGACCCGGCCGGGCATACCGCCCGCGGTGACCTGGGTGCCGAGGGACTCGATGGCGTCGCGCTCCGCGAGGTACGTCTCGTGGGTGCGCAGGTACGCCGCAGCGAGGTCCTCGTCGGTCGAGAGCCGCTCGGTCATCTCCTTCATCAGACCGGACGCCTCGATGCCGCCGACCAGTGAGTTGAGCTTGGGGCAGGTCAAGTAGTAGAGGGTCGGGAACGGTGTGCCGTTCTCCAGGCGCGGGCTGGTCTGCACCACCGATGGGTGCCCGCTCGGGCAGCGCGCGGCGATCGCCCGCAGCGCACGGGGCGGCCTGCCGAGCTGTTCCGCGATGACCTCCCGGTCGAGGTCGGTGACGGGCTCGAACCGGGGCGTTTCCGTGCTTTTCACGTTCGTCAGGCTATAAGACGGCCGAAGGGGACCTCCCCGACGTCCGGTGTCGTGCAGTGCCTATTTCAAGAATGTCCCCTTCAGAAGCCCGCGACCTGATCCCACAGCTTCTCGTACCAAGAGCCCTTCGGGACGGCCTGCTGTCCCGGCGCGGGCGCCTGCGCGGGCGCCTTGTCCTCGGGCAGCTGGACGATGTACGGCGTCTCGCCCGGCTTGACGAACCGCAGCCTGCGGCGCGCCTCGGCCTCGATCTGCGCGGGGTCGCTCAGCTCGTCGCGGCGGGCTTGGAGCTGAGCGACCTCTCGCTGCAGTGCGGCCTGGTCGTTCTGCTGCTGCGTGACTTCGGACTTCTGGCTGAGGTAGGTGCGCAGGGGCACGGCGATGGTGAACGCCAAGGCGCACACCACGATCGCCACCACCGCCGCGCGGCGGGTGGTGGACATGCCGAGCACCTTCGCGGCACCGGACGCCCGCTTCGCGGCCAGCCCGCGGCGGAACCGCGTGCGGGTGTCCTCCGCCGAGCCGCGACGTCCCCGTTCGGGCCGGCGGGCTCGCGTGGAGGCGGCCCCGCCGGTCCGGGTGCCGCGGCTGCGCGCTCTCCCCCGGTCAGCCATGCCCGATCAAGCCTCGGGCGTGAACCGCGGGAAGGCCAGGTCGCCGGCGTAGCGTGCCGCGTCCGCGAGAGTCTCCTCGATGCGGAGCAGCTGGTTGTACTTGGCGACCCGCTCGCCGCGGGCCGGGGCGCCGGTCTTGATCTGGCCGACGCCGGTGGCGACGGCGAGGTCCGCGATGAACGTGTCCTCGGTCTCACCGGAGCGGTGGCTCATCATCGACTTGTAGCCGAACGAGGTCGCCAGCGAGATCGCGTCGAGCGTCTCGGACAGGGTGCCGATCTGGTTGACCTTCACCAGCAGCGCGTTGGCGGCGCGGCGGGTGATGCCCTCCTCGAGCCGGTCCGGGTTGGTGACGAACAGGTCGTCGCCGACGAGCTGGACCTTGTCGCCGAGCTCGGCGGTGAGCCGCACCCAGCCGTCCCAGTCGTTCTCGTTGAGCGCGTCCTCAATGGACACCATCGGGTAGTCGCGGACCAGCTCGGTGTAGTAACCGATGAGCTGCTCGGCACTCTTCTTGCTGCCCTCGAAGGTGTAAGTGCCGTCGGAGTAGAACTCCGAGGCGGCCACGTCGAGCGCGAGCGCGATGTCGCGGCCCGGCGTGTAACCGGCCTTCTCGATGGCCGAGAGGATCAGGTCCAGCGCGTCGCGGTTGCTGGTGAGGTTCGGCGCGAAGCCGCCCTCGTCGCCGAGGCCGGTGGACAGGCCGCGGTCCTTCAGCACCGACTTCAGCGCGTGGTAGACCTCGGCGCCCCAGCGCAGGGCCTCGCGGAAGGTCTCGGCGCCGATCGGCGCGATCATGAACTCCTGGATGTCCACGTCGGTGTCCGCGTGCGAACCACCGTTGAGGATGTTCAGCATCGGCACCGGCAGCACGTGCGCGTTCGGCCCGCCGAGGTAGCGGAACAGCTCCAGCTCGGAGGACTCCGCGGCGGCCTTCGCGACGGCGAGCGAGACACCGAGGATGGCGTTCGCACCGAGACGGCCCTTGTCGGGCGTGCCGTCGAGGTCGACCAGCTTCTGGTCCACGATCCGCTGGTCCACGGCTTCGACGCCGACCAGCTCGGGGCCGATCTCGTCCAGGACGGCCGCGACAGCGCGCTCGACGCCCTTGCCGTTGTAGCGGCCGGTGTCGCCGTCACGCAGTTCGACGGCTTCGTGTTCGCCGGTGGACGCCCCCGAAGGGACCGCGGCCCGCGCCAGCGTGCCGTCGTCCAGAGCCACCTCCACTTCGACAGTGGGGTTGCCTCGCGAGTCCAAGATCTCGCGAGCGCCTACCTGCTCGATGAGCGCCACGCCATGCTCCTCATTGGGTCGTGCCTGCGGTGATGAGCGCCAGCCTAGCTGTCAGCGCGGTTCACCCGTTGGAGGCACGGCCGACTAGGCCGTGTCCGATGCCCGCACTTCACGCCAGCCTGACGGGAGCTCGACGGCGTCGGTGGTCTGCTGCCAGAACGTCCAGCTGTTCCCGCCGATGTCCGACACGGTGAACACCCGCGCGCCGTAGGGCTGATCCTGCGGGGGCTCGACGTCGACGTCCTCGCCCAGCGCGGCGCACACCCGCTCGTACTGGGCGTTCGCGTCGTCGACGTAGACGATGTTCAGCTGCCCGACCGGACCGTCGACGCCCTTGGCTTCCCAGTACTCCGCGCCGACGCCCGCCAGCTGGATCCGCGCGCCGCCGACGACGAGCGTGGCCTGGAAGACCTCGCCGCCGGAGTCGACGAACCGGACCTCCTCGGTGAACCCGAAGACCCTGGTCAGCCAGGCCAGCGCGGCTGTCGCGTCCGCGTAGTACAGGTACGGCGCGAGGCCGAGATAGGTGTGCCCCTGCTCGCTGCTCATGACCGCACAGTCCATCACGCCCGTTTCAACAGTCGAGAAACACCCTGCCCAGCGGGTAATGTGGACCCGACCATGATGGACGCCGAACCCGCACCGGAGCACAACGGCGAAGCCCGGTTCCATGCCTTCCGTCAGGCCGAAGCCCTGGTCGAACGCCGTCGACCGCTGGACGCACTGAAGGTGCTCGAACCGTTGCTGGACGACGAATCCGACAAACCGAGCGTGCAGCTGCTGGCAGGCCGTGCCTACTTCCATTCCGCACAGTTAAGACGGGCCGAGCGCGCGTTCACCCGGGTGCTGGAACTCGACCCGACCGACCACTACGCGCGGTTCGTACTGGGCCGGACGTTGCAACGGCAGAGCCGCTACCCGGAGGCCCTCACGCAACTGCGGATGGCCGCCGCGATGCACCCGATCCCCGAGTACATGGAAGCGATCAGCGAGGTCAGCGCCCGCATCGCGCTGCAGGACCCCTAACTCTTGGCCGCCCTGGCCTTGAAGTGGGCCCGCTCACCCTGCTTGCCGAACAGCGAAAGCAGTTCGACGGGACGGTTGCCCGCACTGCCGAACCAGTGCGGCACCCGGGTGTCGAACTCGGCGGCCTCACCGGGGCCGAGCGTCATGTCGCGATCGCCGAGCAGGAGCCGCAACCGGCCGCTCAACACGTAGAGCCACTCGTAGCCCTCGTGGACGCGCAGCTCCGGCTCGGTGCGGGTCGGCGGGACCAGCAGCTTGAACGCCTGCGGCTGGCCGGGCTGGCCGGTGAGCGGCCAGACCGTGAGCTCGCCCATCTTCCGCGGCTCGAGCCGCACCCGCGGGTCCTCGACGGCCGGCGCGCCGACCAGGTCGTCGAGCGGCACCTGGTAGGCCTTGGCCAGCGTCAGCAACAGTTCCAGTGTCGCCTTACGGCCGCCGGACTCCAGCCGGGACAGGGTGCTCACGGAGATGCCGGTGCGTTCGGCCAGCGCGGCCAGCGTGGTGCCGCGCTCCCGGCGCAACCGCTTGAGCCGCGGCCCGACCTCGTCCAGCACCCGTTCGACGTCATCCATGACGTCCATCTTGCCAAATCAGCAACCGCCCTTGAGTCGCGCTCCCTCAGCCCCAAACACCCACTTTGACGGTCCCTGAAGGCCACCATGACAGCGTTTAACGCCACGAAGGCTCCCTTCACGGCACGCTCTTGCGCCCCAAGGTGGGTGGCGGTCGCGAAGGGAACTTTTGGGGCGTCTAACGCCGTGATGGTGGCCTTCAGGGGCAGTGCGCACCGAAAAACGGCAGCAAAGGTCCCTTGCTCCCGCTTTCGAGGGCGAAGGGGTCAGGGGGTGGTGCTGGCTTCGGCGTAGGAGTCGGCTCCCGTGAAGACGTCCTGGGCGTAGGGGGTGGCCGGGTTGTAGGCAGGCAGGGCCTTCCACCAGCCCGCCGGGGTGCCGAGGTCGTCGCCGCCCGCACACAGGCGGCGGGCGGCGGTGAACGCGCCGTCGTCGATGTTCTGGGGGTCGGCGGGCGCGCCGTCGCCGCTCGCGCGCTCGGCGTACTTGACCCAGGTCGCGGGCGCGAACCGCAGCGGGCCGACGAGGTGGTCCCAGAGGAGGTCGCCGTCGAGCTTGCCCGCGTCCGTGTCGTGGACGGCCGTCGCACCGCCGGCGCCGTTGAGCGCCGGGCCGACGATCGGCTTGGCCACGCGGCCGTCGGGGCCGATCTGCGTCCCGTCGAACCGCGCGGCCTCGACCCCGCCGACCCCGGCGAGGGTCGCCCAGGACAGGTGGCAGGACGGTTTCTGCCCGCGCATCCACATCTCGGCGCGGCCGTACGCGGCGAGCACGCGGGCCGGCACCTTCGTCTTCGCCGACACGCGCAGGGACCACGCGTCGAGTTCGGCCTGGTCGGACATCTTGGGCCGGTCCACCGGGGCCGCCAGCCCGGCGCGCGGGGCCGCCACCCCCGGCTGGGGCTTCGGTTCCTGGGCCGCCAGCGTCGGCGCCGGTGGTGAGGCTGCGGCCGGTGGTTCCTCCTGATGACCGACCCCGATCGTGAGGATCAGCACGAGCGCGGTCACGATCAGTGCCCCGGACAGTGCGAGCCTGCCGAAGTACCGGCGCGGCGGCGGGGCGGACGGCAGCTGGTCGGCAACCGGCTGGGGGGTATCGGTCACTCGGACAGGTTACGGGGACCACCCGCACGAGGGACCGCCGCTCGGGCGGCAAAGCAAGCGCAAGGTAAATATTCGGTCCCAGCCGCCGACATCACATAATTCGTTATCTACCACCATGGCAGGGCGCTGACCTGCGGTTACCCTAACCTAACCTGGTCGTTTCGCACTTTATACCGGATATGTCCGGATAGCTCGGGCGTACTCTCGACTGGACTTACAGGTGAGCCTTACCTAAAACCTTCACGTCAGGGTTCACACGCGAGGAGGCAGACCGATGTTGTTTTCGAGTGCGCTCATTGGGCTGAGAGAAGGCCTCGAAGCAGCCCTCGTGGTCAGCATCCTGGTCGCCTTCCTGGTCAAGACCGACCGCAAACACGCGCTGCGCTGGGTGTGGCCGGGCGTCGCCGCGGCCGTCGTCCTGTCCGTCGCGGTCGGCGCGATCCTCACCTTCACCACCGCGCAGCTGTCCTTCCAGCACCAGGAGCTGCTCGGCGGCGGCCTCTCGATCATCGCGGTCGTGTTCGTCACCGCGATGATCTTCTGGATGCGCAAGGCCTCTCGCAGCATCGCCGCGGAACTGCGCGGCAAGATGGACCAGGCGATCGACGTCGGCCCGTTCGCGATCCTGCTGCTCTCCTTCCTCGCCGTCGGCCGAGAGGGCCTCGAGACGGCCGTCTTCTTCTACTCCGCCGTCCAGACCGCGCAGGAGGGCACGGCACAGCCGCTACTCGGCTTCGGCGCCGGCATCCTGATCGCGATCGTCCTGGCGTACCTGCTCTACCGCGGCGCCGTGCGGTTCAACCTGTCGAAGTTCTTCACGATCACCGGCGTGCTGCTGGTGTTCGTCGCCGCCGGCGTGCTCGGCTACGGCCTGCACGACCTGCAGGAAGCCGCCTTCATCCCCGGCATCGGCTCGCTGGCCTTCGACGCGTCGAACGTGCTGCCCGAGAGCTCCTGGTATGGCGCGCTGCTCAAGGGGATCCTCAACTACTCGCAGCAGACCACCGTCCTGCAGGCCGTCGCCTGGCTCGCGTACGTGGTCGTCGTGCTGCCGCTGTTCCTCAGGCCCACCAAGAACAAGACCGCGACGGCCCAGCCCGCCGCGGCCGCCACAAAGGAGTGATCGTGCTCAAGTCCCGCCGAACCCCGCTGGCCGTGCTGGCCGGCGTCAGCGCCCTCGCGGTGCTGACCGCCTGCGACAGCAAGGGCGACACGGCCGCCGCCGGCGCGGCAGGCGGCCCGATCAGGGTCGAGGCCACCGACACCGCGTGTGCGGTGTCGGCGAGCACCGCGAACGCGGGCAACGTGACCTTCGAGATCACCAACAAGGGCACCAAGGTCACCGAGTTCTACCTCTACGCCGAGGGCGACCGGATCATGGGCGAGGTGGAGAACATCGCGCCAGGGCTGAACCGGCGGCTGATCGTCGAGGTCGCCGACGCTGGCAAGTACCAGGCGACCTGCAAGCCGGGGATGGCGGGCAACGGCATCCGCAGCGACTTCACCATCACCGGTGGCGCGGCGAAGCAGACCAACGCCAGCGCGCTGAAGGCCGCGGCCACCAAGAGCTACGCCGACTACATCTCGAACAACACGGCCGCGCTCGAGGAGGAGACGGCCAAGTTCGTCGACGCCGTCAAGGCGAAGAAGGTCGACGAGGCGAAGGCAGGATACGCCCGCACCCGCGTCTACTACGAGCGCATCGAGCCGGTCGCGGAGAAGTTCGGCGACCTGGACCCGCTGATCGACGCGCGCGAGGCGGACCTCGAGCCCGGCCAGAAGTTCACCGGGTTCCACCGGCTCGAGAAGGACCTCTGGAAGACCGGCCTGCAGGCCGACAGCGGCGCGATCGCCGACAAGCTCCTCGTCGACGTCAAGGACCTGGTCGGCAAGGCCAAGGCTCTGCAGCTCACCCCGCTGGACCTGGCCAACGGCGCCAAGGGCCTGATGGACGAGGTCGCGACCGGCAAGATCACCGGCGAGGAGGAGGCCTTCTCGCATACCGACCTGTTCGACTTCCAGGCGAACCTCGACGGCTCCAAGGGCGCGATCAACTCGCTGCGCCCGGTGCTGCAGGAGAAGGACGCCACCCTCGTGTCCACTTTGGACAAGGAGTTCGCGAACGTCCAAGCGCTGCTGGACAAGCAGCGCGCGGGTGACGGCTTCAAGTTCTACAACGAACTCTCGCCCGATCAGATCAAGGAATTCGCCTCGGCTGTCGACGCCTTGAGCGAGCCCCTGAGCAAAGTCGCGGAGGTAGTGGCGCGGTGACTTCGTCAACCCCGGGAACGGACGAGGAGCGCACCCGCGTCTCCCGCCGGAAGCTGTTCGGGCTCGCCGGCGCGGGCGTCGCGCTGGCGGGCACCGGTGCCGCCGTCGGTTTCGGCATCGACAAGGTCAACGGCGGGAACCCGGCGCAGGCCGCGGTGAACACCGTCGATTTCCACGGCGAGCACCAGGCCGGGATCACCACCGCGACGCAGCAGAACCTGCACTTCGCGGCGCTCGACGTCACGACCAGGGACCGCGAAAAGCTGGTCAAGCTGCTGCGGACGTGGACCGACGCGGCCAGGCGGATGACCACGGGGCAGGAGGTCGTGCCCGGCGGCGCCGTCGGCGGTTCGGCCGTCGCCCCGCCGGGCGACACCGGCGAGGCGCTGGACCTGCCCGCGGCCTCGCTCACGCTGACCATCGGGTTCGGGCCGTCGCTGTTCGACGGCCGGTTCGGCCTCGCCGGGAAACGGCCCGCCGCGCTGATCGACCTACCGGTGTTCCCGAAGGACAAGCTCGACCCGGCCCGCAGCGGGGGCGATCTCTGCATCCAGGCCTGCGCGAACGATCCGCAGGTCGCCGTGCACGCCGTGCGGAACCTGGTGCGGCTGGGCTTCGGCGTCACCGAGGTCCGCTGGTCGCAGCTCGGGTTCGGGCGCAGCTCGTCGACCTCGCGCTCGCAGGTCACGCCCCGGAACCTGTTCGGGTTCAAGGACGGGACGAACAACGTCAAGTCCGAGGACACCGAAATCCTGCGCGACCAGGTGTGGGCCACGGCCGAGGACGGGCAGCCGTGGATGGCGGGCGGCTCGTTCCTCGTCGCACGGCGGATCCGGATGCACATCGAGACCTGGGACCGCGAGCCGCTCAGTGGCCAGGAACAGATCATCGGGCGTACCAAGGGAACCGGCTCGCCACTGGGGCAGACCGCCGAGTTCGACCCGGTGGACCTGCAGGTCGGCGGCGAGGGTGGGGTGCCGCTGGTGGCGGAGGACGCCCACGTGCGGCTGGCTTCGCACGAGACGTTGAAGGGCGCGAAGATCCTTCGTCGCGGGTACAACTTCGTCGACGGCTCGGACGGCGTCGGGCACCTGGAGGCCGGGCTGTTCTTCCTGGCGTTCAACCGGGACACCCGCAAGCAGTTCGTCCCGATGCAGCAGGCACTGTCCTCAAAGGACGCCATGATGGAGTACGTCCAGCACAACGGCTCCGCACATTTTGCCGTCCCGCCCGGCGTCCGCGAAGGCGGTTACTGGGGCGACGGGCTCTTCTGACGAGTTGCGAGGGGGCGACCACGGGCTGAGATCGGTTGCGCGCGGAGGGTGAATTCGGCACGGTGAGCGCGTTCTTTCCCACTGGGCAAGGAGTCTCGCCGTGGCAGCTGTCGTGCATCCCAGGTTCGGCGTCTGGGCCGTCGTCTACGGCTCGTGGGGACCGTTCGACCATCCCCGGGATCCGGTCGACGCCACCTGGCGCCGTAACCGCGACCTGATCGTCGAAGCGGACAAGCTCGGCTTCGACTCGACGCTGATCGCGCAGCACCTCGTCAACCCCTTCGGCGACGAGCTCGACCAGCTGGAGACCTGGACCTCGGCGGCGGCGCTCGCGGCGCTGACCGAACGGATCGAGATCATCGCCGCGATCAAGCCGTACCTCGTACATCCGGTCGTGCTCGCGAAGCAAGCGTTGCAGATCGAACAGATCAGCGGCGGGCGGTTCGGGCTCAACCTGGTCAACGCCTGGTTCAAGCCGGAGCTGGAGCGCGCGGGCATCCCGTTCGCCGAACACGACGAGCGGTACGCGTACGGGCGGGAGTGGGTCACCGTCGTCCGCTCGCTGCTCAACGGCGAGCGGACTTCCTTTCAGGGCAAGTACTTCCAGGTCCAGGACTACCAGCTGCGGCCGATCGACGAGTTCCGCACGCGGCCGACGATCTACGTCGGCGGCGAGTCCGGCCCGGCCCGCGCGCTCGTCGCGGACAAGGCCGACGTCTGGTTCATCAACGGCCAGCCGCGCGACGAGGTCACCCGCCTGATCGACGACGTCGCGGCACGCCAGCGCGAAGGTGCCCCAGTCCGCTTTGGACTGTCGGCGTTCGTCGTCGCGCGGGACACCGACGCGGAAGCAGCGGCGGAGCTCGCCTCGCTGTGGGAGCTCGCGGAGGCGGGTAAGGCGCGTTGGGAGGCGCTCGTCGCGGATGCCGACCCGAAGGCCGTCATGTTCCAGACGTTCGCCAAGTACCCGCACATCGGCACGAACGGCGGCACCGCGGCGGGCCTGGTCGGCAGTTACGACACCGTCGCGCGGCGGATCCGCGACTGGGCCGACCTGGGCATCGAGACGTTCATGCTGCAGTTCCAGCCGTTCGAGACCGAGATGCGCCGGTTCGCCGAACAGGTGGTCCCGAGGGTCCGCTCACTCACGCCCTTGACTTCGAGTTAACTAGAGGTCGCAGGCTGGGAACATGACCTTCAGCAAAGCGGAAGTCGAGTACCTGACCACCCAGATCCACGGCCGCATGGCGACCGTGCAGCCGAACGGGACCCTGCAGGTGAGCCCGGTCGGGTTCAGTTTCAACCCCGAAACCTCGACGATCGACGTGCTCGGCATGAACCTCGCCCAGAGCCGCAAGTACCGCAACATCGCCGACAACGGGCGGGTCGCGTTCGTCGTCGACGACATCCTGTCGACCGACCCCTGGCGGGTCCGCTGTCTCGAGATCCGGGGCCACGCCGAGGTGATCGCGCCGTCCCCCGCGCTGGCCGACGATCACCTCGACGGCGCGCTGATCCGCATCCACCCCGAGCGCGTGATCAGCTTCGGCGTCGACGACCCCGAGCACGAGCCACACGAGCTCGTCCCGCACAACCGGAACGTCTGAAAGGGCAGTGGGTTAGCGCCGGGGGCCGCTGACGGCGTAGACGGCGGTGCCCGCGACGCCGAGCACCAGCGCGGTCCAGGTGGCGGCCGGGGTGCCGGGCGGCTGGAGCAGCCAGGTCACCACCAGGACCGCGGTGTCCGGCGACCGCGGGACGAAGACCGCGATCAAGAACCAGGCGAACGGCACCGCCCAAGCCATCGCCCCGCCGAACGCCGTCGCCCCGAGCGCGGCCAGCCCTGCCAGCCCGGCGCAGTCGAGCGCGACCAGACCGAGCGGCGCGAGCTCGGTTCCCACCGATCCCACCGAGCCCAGCAACCGCACCGCGAGGAAAGCGGCCCCGCTCACCACCCCGATGAGCACGACGTGCGCCGCGCGGCGGGGCGGCCAGCGGATCGCGGCCGTCCGGTCGAGTGCGCTGTCCTGCCCGCTCAACCCGGCCGACATCGCCATCACCGCGGACACGAGGATCAACACGGGCAGCGTCCCGCCGCGCTGACCGGCGGCCAGCACGGCCCATCCCAGCAGTCCGGTGCTGACCAGCAGTGCCACGAGCGACACGGGCACCTGACGCGAACGGGTGAAGAGCACGAACCATCTCATCGGGCGAGCACCGCCAGCAGATCACCATGGCAGGACAGCGAAGCGGCCCGCAAAGCCGCGATCCGTGCCTGCTGCTCCTCGGGCGGCAGTGCGCGCAACGCCTTCCAGACCGGTTGGGCCAGCGCGTCGATCATGGGCCGATCGAGGGAGTAGTGCTTCACCAGCTCGAGTTCGCGATCACCCAGCAGCCAGCCTGCCGCGACGGACCGAGCGGCCTGGTCTCGCAGAGCGTCGTCGCGGTCGTTCCTACCGTCACTGGTGCCGAAACACGAAGGCGTTCCGGCGCCCGCGAGCAAGCTTCGCGTCAGCACTTCTCCTGTCGCGCCGCGGAAGCGCCAGTCGTCGAAGTCCACGGACACGACATCGGCCGTGCGCGGCTGTATCCCGTGAAGGAGTTGCGGGTAGAGGGTTTCCCGCACCGAGGTCGGCGCCCCCGGCAGCTTCGCCAGCAGGCGCAACGCCTCCTGCCCCGGCCCGGTGAGCATGCCGAGCCGGGTCTCGTGCACCTTCCGGACACAGATCTGGCCGGAGCACACCTGTGCCGACGCACCCGCGTCGAAGACGAAGGTGTCCGCGTTCTCCGCGGGCAGCACCGGCAGCGCGATCGCCGCACCGAGGGCCACCGGCACCAGCGCGAGCGCCCTGGCCCGCACGCTCCCGGCCATCAGCAGAAGGAATCCCGTGGCGGCCACGCCGATCAGCCAGACGGCTTGGCCGAGACTCACCGATCCGGCGATGGTCGAGAAGGCGTCGCGCGGCTGGGGCAGCACCGGGGAAAGCAGCACGGCACGGCCCGGCAACAGGGTCTCCACCGCTGAGCCGGACGCCGTCGCGAGGCTCAAAAAGATCATGCCCACCAGCGACAGGACCGCCAGGACCGGCGGGGTGAGCGCGAACGGGAGGCTGCGGCCGAGGCCCATGCCCAGCCAGCCTCCCGCGACGAGGGCGAGCAGGCCGACGAACAGGATGGGCAGCCAGCCGAGATGCGCGTACGAGGCGTTTCCCATGACCTGCATCGCACCGCCGACGAAGAACACGAGGTAGCCCGCGAATTGCATGAGCACCAAGGCCAGCGCCGTCGTCCCGGCCCGCTGCCAGGCGGGACGCGGGGTCGTCGACACGAGCTCGGACATGCCGGAGCGGTGATCGCGCAGGCCCTGCAGCGCGCCCGCGCCGACCGAAAGTGGCCAGAGGAAGACCAGCAGGTACCGCAGCCAGACCGTCACGGACGTCCACTGCAGGTTCCAGGCCGCGGAGCCTTTCCACCATGGTCCGCTGAAGAAATAGGTGAAACCGGCCGCCACCAGCAGGATGGCAAGGCCCGCCCACGGCGC
This sequence comes from Amycolatopsis sp. H20-H5, assembly GCF_035828755.1. NCBI lineage: Bacteria > Bacillati > Actinomycetota > Actinomycetes > Pseudonocardiales > Pseudonocardiaceae > Amycolatopsis > Amycolatopsis sp. H20-H5. The sequence continues at coordinate 91,858 of NZ_JAYMZS010000015.1, forward strand.
GATCGACCGGCGGAGCTCGATCCGCAGGATCCGCGCGCTCACCAGGCCCCCCGCCCCGAGTCGACGCCGCTGAGCAGCGCCGAATAGCCGCGCTCAATGGGGCTGTCGCCGTTGTGCTCCGGCGTGCCGGCGGCGACGAGCTCGTCCGGGGTGCCCTGGAACCGGAGTTTCCCGTCTGCCAACAGCACGACGTCGGTGCAGGCCGCGGCGACGTCCTCGACGAGGTGGGTCGACACGACGACACAGGTGTCCTGGCCGAGTTGGTGCAGCAACTCGCGGAACCGCAACCGCTGCGCCGGGTCGAGCCCGGCCGTCGGCTCGTCGAGCAGCAGGATCTGCGGGTCGTTGACCAGCGCCTGCGCGATCCCCGCCCGCCGGACCATGCCGCCGGACAGCGTCTTCATCCGGTCGTCGGCGCGGTCGGCGAGGCCCACCCGCTCGATCGCCCGCTGCACCGCCGCCGGAACGTCCTTTTTGGACATCTCCTTGAGCCACGCCAGATACTCGACGAACTCACGGACGGTGAATCGCTTGTAGTAGCCGAAATCCTGCGGCAGGTACCCGATCCGGCGGCGGAGCCCGCGCTGGTCGATGTGTCCCCCGACGGACTCACCGAGCAGCGCCAGCTCCCCCGCCGCCGGCCGCAGCACCGTGGCCATGGCCCGGATCAGCGTGGTCTTGCCCGCGCCGTTGGGCCCCAGCAGACCGTGCACCCCGTGGCCGAGCGAGAGGTCGAGACCGTCGACGGCCAGTTTCTTCCGTCCGACGCGGACCTTCAGCCCCTCGGCCCGGATCTCGAAGGCGTAGGCCGGGGGTGCCACCTCGGCGGCTCCGACAGCGCGCATCATCGTGTACTCCTCTGGTTACCAACGTTGAGAGCCGAGCCGGGCGTAAGCACCCCGGCGGGCGACCACGACCACCGCCCCGGCCGCGAAGACAGCACCCCACACCGGCAGTACGCCTGGCTGGAGCGCGCCGGGAAGTCCACCCACGGTGAAGCTCGGCGCGAGAATCACCGCGACCCACACCACCACCAGCGCGACGGCCGCCCTGCTCAGCCCGATGACGCTGCCGAGCGCGAGCGTCCCGGTCGTGAAGGCCAGCGAGGGCAGCAAGGTGAGCATGAGCGAGGCGCCCGTGGACCAGCCGGCCGCCAGCAGCAGGGGAATCACCACGACGAGCACCGCGACGGTCCGGCGGAAGACGAGGTCGAGCCCGGCGCGGGGCGTCGCGGCGATCAGTTCGTACGCCGGATCCAGCCCGCGTGCCCAGGACGCGAAGACCCCCGCCACCGGCAGGACGGGCGCCACCAGCAGCACGAGCGAGCGGTCGCCGCTCATCCCCGCGCTGATCCGGTCGAGCGTCACCGCGAGGAACGTGACCAGCACGATCATGCACAGCCACGACAACATCGCCGGGGAAGCCCAGGTCGCGAGCCACTGCGACCACCGGCGCCGCCGGGGCATCGGCGGCTTCGCGAGTTCGGGTTCCAGACCCGCCCAGACGCTGTCGAGCAACGCCGTCACCGCCGGGGGCCCGACGGCCGAGAGCCTGCCACGGCACACCGCGCAGGACTCCAAATGGGACTCCAGCGCCCAGATCTCGTCGCCGGTGATGGCTTGTTCGCCCTGGACGTAAGCCGTGATCAGCCGCTCGGAAGCGTGCTCGCCACTCATGTGAGCGCCTCCCGCATCGCGATTCTCGCCCGCCTCGCGCGGGTCTTCACCGTGCCTTCTGGCAGCCCGAGAACCATCGCGGTCTCCCGTACGGACATCCCGTCCAGCACCATGGCCTGCAGTACCTGCCGCAGTTCGGGGGCGAGCCTGCGCAGCGCGTCCCCCACCTCGTCCCCGACGGTCGCGGCCAGCGCCTCGTCCTCGGCGGCGGGCGCGACGACGTCGGCCGTGGCCACGATCGGCAGCCGCGCGTGGTGCGCCCGGCGGCGGAAAGCGTCGACGAGCCTGCGTGCCGCGATCGTCCACACCCAGCCGACGGCACTGCCGCCCACCGCGGCCCCGGCGAACGCGTCCGCCGCGCGCCACACCGCAAGGTAGGTCTCCTGCATGACCTCGGCGACGAGCTGTTCGTCGGCGCAACGCCGTCGCAGGCGCACGGCCAGCCAGGGCGACGTGCGGCGGTAGAGCTCTTCGAAGGCCGCGCGATCGCCCCGCGCCGTGCGGCGGACGAGGTGTTCCTCGTCCGCTTCGGTCAGCGGTGTCCGACTCCCTTTCACACCCGGCAAGACGCCGGGGCGGCCTGATCGGTTCTCACCCGGACGTGTCGTACGTCACAGCGACCTCAGTCGCCTGGCCAGAACTTGCGCCAGCCGTCGGCCTCGAGGGTGGTGGGTTCGATCCCGGCGTCCCGCGCGGCCTGCTCGGCGGCGCGGACGTCCAGCGCGAACCGCTTCGCCAGCGCCCGCAACTCGCCTTCCGGGTCGATCCCGGCCCGGCGCGCCGTCGCGGCCACGCGGAACAGCTGCGCGGCGGGCGCGGCGCCCTCGGGGAAGAGGTCGAGCGGTACCCCCGCACGCCCACTGCGCTGACCGAGTTTCCCGGCGAGCGCCACCGCCGGCTGCCCGAGCGCGACGCCGTCCACAATGGACAAACGTCGCTTCTCCTGCTGCTTGAGCTCTTCCCACTTGAGTTCCTGGTGCGCGGCCGTGTGCACCTTGTCGGCGTCGGCGAACACGTGCGGATGCCGCCCGACGAGCTTGCCGACGAGCCCGCGCGCAACCTCGTCGATGCCGAACGGATCGAGCGGGTCCTCCGCGGCGACCCTGGCGTGGAAGAGCACCTGGAGCAGCACGTCGCCGAGTTCCTCGCGCAGGGCCTCGCGGTCGCCGTCCTCGATGGCGTCCAGCAGCTCGTAGGTTTCTTCGACGAGGTACTGGCGCAGCGAATCGTGCGTCTGCACGGCGTCCCACGGGCAGCCGTCCGGCGAGCGAAGCCGATCCATCACCTCGACGGCCTCGACCAGCGGCGGCACCGGCGCCTCGAAAACGCGCGCGCCACCGGCGATCAGCAGCGCGGCGGCGGGCTCGGTGCGCGAACCCGCGACCAGCACGACGTCACCGGAGAGATCGGCACCCCGCACGGGCGGCAGCCCGAGCGCTGCCGCGTCCACGTCCGAAGCCGCGTAGACGGCTTCAGCGCTACGCAGGACAGGCAGAGCTGAGGCCGGAAGTGCCGCCCCTCGGACGACGACGACGGCCGCGGTCACGGTTGTGACTGGACGGCACCGCGCACCGGAAGCACGATGCCCTTCTTCGTCGCTTCGCTCGAGGCGAGGTCCATGCCCACGACGTCCCAGACGCCGTAACGCGGGTTGACCCTGAAGCTGACGTCGCCGAGGTACGGCTCGAGCAGCCTGCGGCCGATCGCGATCAGGTCGTCGGAGGTGGGCTTGGGGGCCTGGTCGACCGAGATCGGCGCACCCGCGGTGCGTTCCCGGATCACGCCGACGACCCAGAAGTCCACGCCGGGCTCCGGCTGGAAGGCGGCGACGGTGTTGATCGGGGCCCCGAACAGCACGGTCGCGGCGATGGCGGGCGACTGGACCGCCGGGCGCTTCTGGCCGATGACGGCCTGGCTGGTGGGCGACTGCGACTCCAGCTTGAGGGCCTGGGCCGCGACGTCCGGGCCCGAGGCGAACAGCTTCGCCTTCTCGAACGCCTGGTCGCGCAGCGAGGCGGACTCGGCGGGGGAAACCTTGCTGACCCCGCCGTCCTGCGTCTGGGGCGCGGACACGGCGGTGTAGTCGAACGTGACGGACAGGTTCGACAGGTACTTGAGGGCGAGCTCCTGCTGGAGCAGCGTGTCGGTGAGCGACTCACGGTGGTCACGGACCCGGAGGACGGCCTCGGTGACACTGCTCGCGGCGTCGCTGGCAGGCCCCACGGGCGCGGGCATGGCCAGCGGGTCCTTCTGGAGCACCTGAGCGAGCTGGGACTCGTTGACCCCCAGCTTCTCCTGCTGGGCGGCCCTGGTGATGACGTCGTGCAGCACGAGCTGACGCACGACCTCCCGGCCGAGGACAGCCAGCTTGTGGTCCTTCGCGAGCTGCTGCGCGTACGGCTGCTCGCGAACGGCCTTGTCGATCAGCCCCTGGACCCGATCGACCGAAACGGCCTTGTCGCCGATGATCACCGCGGCCCCGACCTGGCTCGGCCCGGAACCACATCCGGCGAGCAGGAGAGCACCAGCGAGAACAGCGACCAGCGCGCGAGGGCGCCCCATGATCCGCATCACAGCGACTACCCTCTCACAACCGTCCCCGGGCATGCGAGAACGGCCCGCGTTGTGGCTTTGGCTGGCCACTCCGGCCAAGAAACTGGCGCCGCGCGACTGGACCAGCGGACAGCAGTGCCGTTCCCGCCTGCGTGACAGGAGGGACTCGCCCAGCACGCCGATATGCGGCGTCTGCAACTACCACGACTCGTCGACGAGTCGCGGGTTCACGCGGGGGTCAGCCGACCGGGGCGGGTTTCCTGGTGAGCTGGTTGAGGAGCTTGGCACACCAGTCGAGGAGTTCCTCGTCGCGCAGGGCGGGGGCGCCGACGCGGCCGCCCGCCGGGCCCTCGGTGGGCTTCGGGACGGAGACCGTTCTCGTCACCTCTTTGTAGGTCGCCTTGGGGTACAGGCGCTTCAGGCGCACCATCTGCGAATCCGCCAGTGGCAGCGGTGCGAAGCGAACCGTGTTGCCCTGGGCGGAAACCTCGGTGACGCCCGCCGCGCGGCAGGTGTGGCGGAACTCGGCCACCGCCAGCAGGCGGCGGACCGCCGCGGGGGGCTGGCCATAGCGGTCGACGAGTTCGTCGCGCACCGCGTTCAGGCCCGCGGCGTCCGGGGCGGCCGCGATCTTGCGGTACGCCTCCAGCCGCAGGCGCTCGCCCGGCACGTAATCGTGCGGGAGGTGCGCGTCCACCGGGAGGTCGACGCGGACGTCGGCCATCTCCTCTTCCTCCGCGGGCTCGGACCCGGCATGCCGCCGGAACGCGTCGACGGCCTCGCCGACCAGGCGGACGTACAGGTCGAAGCCGACGCCCGCGATGTGCCCGGACTGCTCGGCACCGAGGATGTTGCCCGCGCCGCGGATCTCGAGGTCCTTCATCGCGACCGCCATGCCCGCGCCCAGCTCGGTGTTCTGCGCGATCGTGGCCAGCCTGTCGTGCGCCGTCTCGGTGAGCGGCGCCTCGGGCGGGTACAGGAAGTACGCGTAGCCGCGATCCCGCCCACGCCCGACGCGCCCGCGCAGCTGGTGCAGCTGCGCCAGGCCGAGCAGGTCACCACGCTCGACGAGCAGCGTGTTGGCGTTGGAGATGTCCAGCCCGGTCTCGACGATCGTCGTGCAGACGAGCACGTCGTACTCGTTCTCCCAGAAACCCTGGATGATCTTCTCGAGCTTGTCCTCGTTCATCTGCCCGTGCGCGGTGACGACCCGTGCCTCGGGCACCAGCTCGCGGATCCGCTTCGCGGCCTTCTCGATCGAGGAAACCCTGTTGTGGACGTAGAAAACCTGGCCGTCACGCAGGAGCTCACGCCGGATCGCCGCACCCACCTGCTTCTCGTCGTAGTTGCCGACGTAGGTGAGGATCGGGTGCCGGTCCTCCGGCGGGGTCAGGATCGTCGACATCTCACGGATGCCCGCCAGCGACATCTCCAGCGTCCGCGGGATCGGCGTGGCCGACATGGTCAGCACGTCGACGTGGGTCCGCAGCGCCTTGATGTGCTCCTTGTGCTCGACGCCGAACCGCTGCTCCTCGTCGACGATCACGAGCCCGAGATCCTTGTACCGCAAGCCAGTCTGCAGCAGGCGGTGCGTGCCGATCACGATGTCGACCTCGCCGGAGGCGAGCTGCTCCATCGTCGTTTCCGACTCCTGCTTGCCGGTGAACCGCGACAGGCCCCTGATCTTCACCGGGAACGACTGCATCCGCTCCGCGAACGTGCTCAGGTGCTGCTGCGCGAGCAGCGTCGTCGGCACCAGGACCGCGACCTGCTTGCCGTCCTGCACCGCCTTGAACGCGGCGCGCACGGCGATCTCGGTCTTGCCGTACCCGACGTCGCCGCAGATCACGCGGTCCATCGGGACCCCGCGTTCCATGTCGGCCTTGACCTCGTCGATCGCGGCGAGCTGGTCGTTGGTCTCGACGAAGGGGAACGCGTCCTCGAGCTCCGCCTGCCACGGGGTGTCCTGGCCGAACGCGTGCCCTGGCGCGGCCTGGCGCGCGGCGTAGAGCTGCACCAGCTCGGCCGCGATCTCCTTGACCGCCTTCTTGGCCTTGGCCTTGGTGTTCTTCCAGTCCGAACCGCCGAGCTTGTTCAGCACGGGCAGCTCGCCACCGACGTACTTGGAGATCTCGTCGAGCTGGTCGGTCGGCACGAACAGCCGGTCACCCGGGTGGCCGCGCTTGGACGAGCCGTACTCCAGCAGCAGGTACTCGCGCGTCGCGCCCGCGACCGTGCGCTGCACCATCTCGATGAACCGGCCGATGCCGTGCTGCTCGTGCACCACGTAGTCGCCGTTCTTGAGCGCCAGCGGGTCGACCGCGTTGCGCCGCCGGGACGGCATCTTCGCGTTCAAGTCCTTTGTGGACGTCCCGGCGTTGGCGCCGCGGCCGGTCAGATCCGATTCGGACAGCACGACCAGCGCGAGCGCCGGTGAGACGAACCCGTCGGACAGGCCGCCGCAGGTGACCGTGACGACCCCGGCGGGCGGGACCTCGCGCAGGCCGTCCGCCGCCAGCGCGGCGGGGACCTCCGCGGCCGAAAGCTGTTCGACGGCGCGGGCCGCGGTGCCGTGCCCGGCCACCACGAGAACGGCGGTTCCCCCGGCGGCGGTGTGGGCGCGCAGATCGGTCGTCGCCCGCTCCAGCTCGCCGCGGTAGCCAGGGGCGGCCTCGATCGAGACGCGGTAGACGTCCGGATCTTCGCTGGTCAGCTGCGTGTGCGTCCACCAGGGACGGTTCGTCCGGCTCGCGTGCGAGGCGATCTCCGCGAGGTCACGGTAGGCGGACGCGCCGAGGTCGATCGGGGCCTGGCCGCCCGCCGCCGCGGTGGTCCAGGAGGCCTCCAGGAACTCCTGCCCCGTCCGCACCAGGTCGGCCGCGCGGGCGCGGATCTTCTCCGGGTCCGCGATGAGCACGTGCGTGCCCTCGGGCATCGCGTCGGTGAGCAGCTCCAGCTCGCCGGCGCAGAGCACCGGGATGAGCGCCTCCATGCCCTCGACGGGGATGCCTTCGGCGAGCTTGGTCAGCATCTCGGCGAGCTGCGCGTCCGCCGCGTACGTCTCCGCGAGCTCGCCCGCGCGCGCCCTCACCTCCCGCGTGAGCAGCAGCTCACGGCAGGGCGGCGCGGTGACGCGCGGGATCTCGCCGGGCAGCGAGCGCTGGTCCGACACCGCGAACGCGCGGATCTCGGTGACCTCGTCACCCCAGAACTCGACCCGCACCGGGTGCTGCGCCGTCGGGCCGAAGAGGTCGAGGATGCCGCCGCGCACGGCGAACTCGCCGCGCTTCTCGACCATGTCCACGCGCACATACGCGAGCTCGACGAGCCTCTCGAGCAGGCCTTCGAAGCTCTGCTCCTCGCCGACGACCAGGTCCACCGGTGCGAGCGAGCCCAGGCCCGGCGCCATCGGCTGGATCAGGCTGCGGACCGTCGAAACGACGACCCGCGGCCTGTCGTCCGCGGTCTTGAGCCGATGGAGCACCTCCAGCCTGCGGCCGACCGTGTCCGCTCTCGGCGAAAGGCGCTCGTGCGGCAGCGTCTCCCAGGAGGGGAAGTCGGCCACCGCGGCCGACCCCAGGAACGCGGACAAAGCGGCCGTCAGCTCGTCGGCCTCGCGGCCGGTGGCGGTGACCGCGAGCACGGTTCGCCCCGCCCCCTGCTCGGCGGCGAGGGCGGCGGCGACCAGCTGGCGCGTGGAAGCGGCGCCCTGGAGTTCGAGCAGCGGGGCGCCCGCACGCTCGATGACCCCGCGCAGCGCGGGGTCCGGGAGGATGGAGTTCAGGAGTCCGGACAGTGAAGCGTCGGTCACGATTCCAGGGTACGTGGGGCCACCGACAGTTCGACGCTCACGGGGCAGCGCCTCGACCGGCCGGTAGTTGCGCGTCGAACTCGCGCGGGTCCGCCGCCGGGTACCGGCCTGCCCGCCGAGGCCGGACTCGTCAACGGCATACGGCGGCGAAACGGACAAGAGGGCATGCTGAGGACATGCGCCTGACCGCACTCGCCCTCGTCGTCTCGCTGTCCGTCGTGGCCACGGCCTGCTCCGCGACCGCCGGTCCACCGGCCGTGCAGAGCGCCCCGCCGGCGACCTCGAAACCCGCCGCCACGACGTTGCGGGTCCAGGAGCTGACGGCGGGGCTGGAACACGGCTGGGACGTCGGATTCCTGCCGGGCGATCAGCTGCTGATCAGCCAGCGGCCGGGACGGCTCACGCTGTTCGCGGGCGGGAGGGCGACGAACGTTTCGGCCGATTTCTCCGACGTGCTGGTGAACGGCGAGGGCGGGCTGATGGGCCTGGTCGTCAACCCGGATTTCGCGAGCACCCGCGAGTTCACCACCTGCCAGACGCACAAGGAGGGCGGCAAGGCGGTCGACATCCGGCTGGTCACCTGGCGCCTTTCGGACGACGCCGCGAGCGCCACCAAGGCGCGGGACCTGCTGACCGGGCTGCCGGTGAACCCGAGCGGGCGGCATTCCGGCTGCCGTCCGGCGCTGGGGTCGAAGGGCGAACTGTTCGTCGGCACCGGTGACACCGCGAACCCGTCGATCGCGCAGGACCGGCACAGCCTCGGCGGCAAGGTGCTGCGGATCGACGTCAAGACCGGGAAACCGTTGCCGGACAACCCGTTCATCTCGTCGGCCAACCCGAACGAGCAGCGGGTCTACACCTACGGGCACCGGAACGTGCAGGGCGTCACGGTGCGGCCGGGCACCGATCAGGTGATCACCGCCGAGCACGGGCCGTCGTTCGACGACGAGGTCAACCTGCTGAAGGCGGGCGCGAACTACGGCTGGGACCCGTCGAAGGGCGGCACGGACTCCTCCTACGACGAGAGCGTCCCGATGACGGACAAGACCCGCTTCCCGGACGCGGTGAGTCCACTGTGGACGAGCGGCAAGATCACCGAGGCGATCTCCGGCGCGGCCTTCCTCACCGGCCCGCGGTGGGGCCCGCTCGACGGCTCGCTGGCCGTCGTCGCGCTCAAGGGCCAGAAAATGCTGCTGTTCAAGCTCGACGACGCGGCGGCGGTGAAGGAAGTGACGCTGCCGCCCGAGTTCAACGACAAGTTCGGCCGCCTGCGCGCGGCCCGCAGCGGCCCCGACGGCGCCTTGTACGTCACCACCTCCGACGGCAGCGACGACAAGCTCCTGCGCGTCACCCCGTCCTGACCCTGGCAGCAAAAAAGGGCAACTCGTCGCCGAATTGCCCTTGGTCTCTGTCCCCTTTAAACGTATAGCAGGGATGGGGGCTTGCGGCAAGCCCCCGGTTCCGGTCCAGACTTCGTGGCCTCGCCGGTGCGTAGAGGGGATTCTTGATGCGTGTGCTGTTGACGACGATCGGGTCGCGGGGGGACGTCCAGCCGGTGGTGGCGCTGGCGGTGCGGCTGAAGGAGCTCGCTCAGGAGGTCCGGCTGTGCGCGCCCCCCGACTTCCGCGACTGGGCCGGGGAACTCGGGATTCCTTTCACGCCAGTGGGTCCCGTGCTGAGCTCGACCGGGAAGGCCGACCCGGCCGCGGCCCCGCCCACACCAGAGCAGCGGCGCCGGATGGTGGCGGACTCGGTCGCCGCCCAGTTCGAAGCGGTGACGGCGGCGGCGGAGGGCTGCGACGTCATCGTGGCGGGCGGCTACCTGGTCATCGCCGCCCGCACGGTGGCAGAACAGCGGGGAATTCCTTACTTCATGGCCGCCTACAGCCCGAATTTCCTGCCCTCGCCGCACCACGCGCCGCCCGTGTATCCGATGCTGGGTGAGAAGCCGTCGGACGGGACGGTCGGCAACGCCACGCTCTGGGCGCGGGAAACGCAACGCTGGAACACCATCTGGAGCGACCTTCTCAACGCGCATCGGGAAGCGGCGGGGCTGACGCCGGTCACCGACGTGCGCCAGTACCTGTTCACCGACAAGCCTTGGCTGGCCGCCGACGCGACCTTGGGCCCATGGCCCGGCGATTCCGAAGTCGTCCAGACCGGCGCCTGGATACTGCCGGACGACCGTCCGCTGTCCGGGGAACTGGAGGCCTTCCTCGACGAGGGTGAGCCGCCCGTCTACTTCGGCTTCGGGAGCATCCGCGCTCCCCGCGACCTCAGCCGGACCATGATCGAGGCGGCCCGCGCGCTCGGCCGCCGGGCGATCGTGCTGCGCGGCTGGGCCGACCTGTCACTGCTGGACGGCGAACCCGACTGCCTGTCCATCGGGGAGGTCAACCAGCAGACGCTCTTCCGGCGCGTCGCCGCCGTCGTGCACCACGGCGGCGCGGGCACCACCACCGCCGCCGCGCGAGCAGGCGCACCCCAGGTCGTCCTCCCGCAGCACGCCGACCAGCACTACTGGGCCCAGCGGATCGGCGAACTCGGCATCGGCACCGCGCACGCACCCAGCCCGCACACCACCGCCTCGCTGACCGACGCACTCGGCCACGCCCTGAAACCGGACGTCACCACCCGAGCCCGATCCGTCGCCACCACCGTCCGCACCGACGGGGCCCAAACCGCCGCAAACCTCCTGCTGGCCGCCCGACCTGTTTGACTGCCCCTGAAGGCCACCTTCACAGCGTAAAACGCCGTGAAGGTGGCCTTCAGGGACCGCCCGCACGAGCTGAGCGGCGCGGCTAGCGCAGCCGGAGTTTCGGCTTGTGCTCAAGGTGGGAAAGGCCGTTCCAGGCGAGGTTCACCAGGTGCGCCGCGACTTCGTCGCGCTTCGGCTTGCGCGCGTCGAGCCACCACTGGCCGGTCAGCGCGACCATGCCGACGAGCGCCTGCGCGTACAGCGCGGCGAGCTTCTCGTCGTAGCCCTTCGCGGCGAACTGGTTCGCCAGAATGTGCTCGACCTGGCTGGCGATGTCGTTGAGCACGGTGGAAAACGTGCCCGTCGAACTCGCGACCGGGGAGTCCCGCACCAGGATGCGGAAGCCGTCGTGCGAGTCCTCGACGTAGCTGAGCAGCGCGACCGCGGCCTGCTCCAGCATCACCCTGGGGTGTCCTCCGTGCAAAGTGGACACCATGCGGTCGAGCAGTAGCTGGGTCTCACGGTCCACCACGACGGCGTAGATGCCCTCTTTGCCACCGAAATGCTCGTAGACCACCGGCTTCGAGACGCCCGCGCGGTGGGCGATCTCCTCGACCGACGCGCCCTCGAAGCCCTTTTCCGCGAACAGCTCCCTCGCGACGGTCAGCAGTTGTTGCCTGCGTTCGGTTCCGGTCATCCGGACGCGGGCCACCGGCGCGGCCGGACGTGCCCCGATGGCCGTTTCACGTTTTGCCCGCCGTCTCGCCACCTCCGCAGCCTAGTGGGCGGCCGAAACGCTAGTGGGACTCCGCCGCGATCCGCCGCAGCCGCTGCGGGGTCGGCCAGCGGACGTCGTAGGCCCAGCCGAACTTCTCGAAGAACCAGATCAGCCGCGCGGAGATGTCGATCTGCCCGCGCTGCACGCCGTGGCGCGCCGAGGTCGGGTCCGCGTGGTGCAGGTTGTGCCAGGACTCACCGAAGGAAAAGATCGCCAGCGGCCAGAAGTTGGCCGACTTGTCGCGCGCGGCGAACGGGCGCTCGCCGATCATGTGGCAGATCGAGTTGACCGACCAGGTGACGTGGTGCAGCACGCAGATGCGCACCAGCCCGGCCCAGAAGAACGCGGTCACCGCGCCCCACAGCGACCAGGTGATCAGCCCGCCAGCCACCGCGGGCAGTACCAGGCTCAGCAGCGTCCAGAGCCAGAACAGCTCGTCGACCTTCTTGATCGCGGGGTCCTTGAGCAGGTCCGGCGCGAATCGGCCGGCGTTGCTCTGGTCACGTTCGAACAGCCAGCCCATGTGCGCGTGCCAGAAACCCCTGGCGATGGCCAGCGGCGTGGTGCCGAAGGCCCAGGGCGAGTGCGGGTCGCCGTCGCGGTCGGAGAAGGCGTGGTGACGCCGGTGGTCGGCGACCCAGGTGATCACCGGGCCCTGCACGGCCAGGCTGCCGGCGATGGCCATGACCACCCGCAGCCACGGCTTGGCCTTGAACGAGCCGTGCGTGAAGTAGCGGTGGTAGGAGACCGTGATGCCCAGCCCGCTGATCGCGTAGAAGACGACGAAGATGCCGACGTCCGCCCAGCTCAGCCCCCAGCCCCAGGCGAACGGGACGGCGACGAGCAGCGCCAGCAGCGGGGCGATGACCCCGAAGTAGACACTCGACTGGATGGCCGCGGAGCGATGCCCGTCAAGGATGGGCTTCGGCCCGTTGGGCGCCGGCGGCTCACCGGCGGACTTGGACCGGTCAAGGGTGGCGGTCATGCATTTCACTTCTTTCCTACGCACAGGTCCCAGCAAAGGGTTACCTTACCTACGGTGCCGTAAGTTACGGTACAGCAGGTTCCCGGCTCTGGGGAGAGGTCAAACCCATGGCGGGGAACACCAGGGATTCGGAGCGGAGGAGGCTGCGGATGCCCGGATCGGCGCCTAGTGGGGGTCATCACCCCACCCGCACAACCGGCTTGCGAATATCGCTATCCTGACCAGGATCGATCCGCCGTAGTGTAATCGGCAGCACCTCAGATTTTGGTTCTGATAGTTCAGGTTCGAATCCTGGCGGCGGAGCAGAGCGAACAAGCAGTGATCACCACGAGCAGCGGAGGTGGGGGCGGCTGACCGACGAGGCGATCGATTCCGTGGTCACCAGGCGGCCGGCACTGGCCGAGATGTCCGATGCCTGGCTGGTCGGGCGCGCCCGTGAGCTGATCGCCGCCGTCCAGCGCATCGATCACGCCGAGCAGCTGGAGATCGTCGCCAGCCTCGACGACCTGCTCGACGAGACCCAGCGCCGCGGCGAGCCCCTGCTCGTCGCCCAGCTCCTGCGGGCGTCCGCGCTCGCGCGGCTGGTCACCAAGGGCCTCGCCGCCGAAGCCGAACCCCGGCTCGACGAGATGCTCGCGCACACCCGGCGTCACGGGCTGGCCCTGCTCCGCGCCGACGCGCACGCTCTGCGCGGGCGCCGTCTGGTGCTGGCCGAGCAGGAGGACGCGGCGCTCACCGAGATAGCGCGCTCGCTCGCGATCCTCGACGACTCCGCGATCCCCGACCGCCAGATGGGCAGGCGCGACTGGGACCGGATGCTGTCCCACGCGCTGCTCGACTCGTGGATCGTGCTCAACCAGCTCGGCGTGTACGAGGCCGCCGAGGAGGTCATCGGCCGCGCCCACCAGGCGATCCGGGACACCGCGAGCCCGCACGACCTGACGCTGCAGCTGATCAACCGCGTCAAGATGCTCCTCGGCTGGGGCCTGCGGCTCGAACGCATCGAGCAGTACGACCAGAGCACCGAGAAGTTCCGCACCGCCGCCTCGATGGCGGTCGCCGCGGAGGGTCCGTTCACCGAGTCGCTGTTCCCCCGCAAGCAGGGTGTCGCCGCGGTCGACCAGGTCGGCGTGCTGGCCGCGGCGCTCGCGCTCGACTCCCCCGCCGAGGAACACATCGAGCGGCTGCAGAAGCTCGACGCCGAGCAGGGGTACCCGCACGAGCGGGAGATCGTCGCCATCGCGCTGGCCCGCTGCCAGGACAAGACCGGCCGCCGCCCGGACGCGCTGGAGACGCTCAAGCGCGTCACCAGGAACATCGCCGAGTCCTCGCAGCCGTCGATGCGGCTCAACGTCGCCCGCGAGCTGGCCAGGCTGGAGACCAGCTCGGACTTCGACGCCGTCGGCACGCAGTCGCTGATCGACTACGCGACCTCCCTCGAGACCGAGATGTGGTCACTGCGGGAGTCGCAGATCGCCACCCTGAACGCGCGCCGCGAGCACGAACGGCTCTCCGCCGAGCACGGCGCGATCACCCAGCAGGCGCTGCAGGACCCGCTGACCGGCCTGCCGAACCGCCGCGCGCTCGACGAGCGGCTGCGCGCCCTCGCGTCCTCCGCCGACGCCCAGCCGCTCGCGGTCGGCCTGGTCGACCTCGACGGATTCAAGGGCGTCAATGACAGGCAGTCACACGCCGAAGGTGACAACGTGTTGCGTGTCGTGGCGAGCACGCTGCGCGACGCTTTGCGTGGTGACGACCTCGTCGCGCGGTACGGTGGCGACGAGTTCATCGTGCTGCTCCCCGGCGCTCCGGCGTCCGCGGCGAAGCTGGCGCTGGGTCGAGCTGTGAAGTCCGTCGCGGAGCTGCCGCACCACCTCTCGCACGGCGTCACGCTGTCGATCGGGCTCGTCTCGCTGCGCCCGCAGGAGCGCGCCGAACAGGTCCTGGCCCGCGCGGATGCGGCCATGTACCAGGCAAAACGTGGGGGCGGGAACCAGGTCGCCTCGGCGAATTCGATGACCGCGGAGCCCGACCTGAGCTGGCCCGGCGAGGGCACACTCGACGACCCCGCGTGGGACCTCGAGCAGCCCACGTAGGATCAGAGCCCGACAGAGCACCGTTGGTGATTCGTTGGGAGCGTCGTTGACCGGCCCGCTGAGCACGCTGATCCTCGCCGCGGGTGAGGGCACCCGCATGCGTTCGTCCACCCCTAAAGTGCTTCACCCGATCGCGGGACGGCCACTGGTCGAACACGCGGTCCGGGCGGCTGCGGGGCTGGACCCGGAACACCTGGTAGTCGTCGTCGGCCACGGCCGCGAGGCGGTCAGCGCCCACCTGGCGACCGTCGGCGAGGCGCTCGGCCGCAAGGTCGGCACGGCCGTGCAGCTGGAGCAGAACGGCACGGGGCACGCGGTGTCCTGCGCGCTGGCCGAGCTGCCCGGCGGGCTGACCGGCACCGTCATCGTCAGCTACGGCGACGTCCCCCTGCTCGACACCGAGACCCTGGCGTCGCTGCTCGCAGAGCACACCAGCGCGGGCAACGCGGTGACCGTGCTGAGCGCAGTGGTCCCCGACCCGACCGGCTACGGCCGGATCCTGCGTGACGAATCCGGCGCGGTGACCGCGATCGTCGAGCAGAAGGACGCCACCCCGGAGCAGGCCGCGATCGGCGAGATCAACTCCGGCGTCTACGCCTTCGACGCGGCCGTGCTGGTGGACGGCCTCTCCCGGCTCTCGACCGACAACGCGCAGGGCGAGCTCTACCTCACCGACGTGCTCGGCATCGCGCGCGGCGACGAGCTGGGCGTGGGCACGCTGGTCGTCGACGACCCGTGGCTGACCGAGGGCGTCAACGACCGCGTCCAGCTGTCGGTGCTCGGCGCCGAGCTGAACCGGCGGATCGTGCGCGGCTGGCAGCGCGCGGGCGTCACCGTCACCGACCCGGCCAGCACCTGGATCGACGCGGGCGTCACCCTTTCGCGGGACGTCGTGATCGAGCCGGGTGTGCAGCTCAAGGGCTCGACCACGGTCGGCGAGGGCGCGAAGGTCGGCCCGGACAGCACCCTGGAGAACGTGACGATCGGCGCGGGCGCGTCGGTCGTGCGGGTCCACGGCTCGGACTCCGAGATCGGCGAGAACGCCAGCATCGGCCCGTTCACCTACCTGCGTCCTGGCACCAAGCTGGGCCTGAAGGTCAAGCTCGGCGCGTTCGTCGAGACGAAGAGTGTCGACATCGGCACCGGGACGAAGGTGCCGCACCTCACCTACGTCGGCGACGCGACCATCGGCGAATACACCAACATCGGCTGCTCCAGCGTCTTCGTGAACTACGACGGCGTGCACAAGCACCGCACCACGATCGGCTCTCACGCGCGGCTCGGGGCGGACAACACGTTCGTCGCCCCGGTGCACGTCGGCGACGGCGCTTACAGTGGGGCAGGCACCGTGATCAGGCAGGACGTGCCGCCCGGCACGCTCGCGGTGTCGACCGGCCCGCAGCGCAACATCGAAGGCTGGGTGTCCCGGCGCAGGCCGGGAACTCCCGCGGCGGAAGCGGCAGAAGCCGCTCTGGCCGCGAAGCAGGAAACAGAGAGCACCGACGGGGAGTCGCCAGAATGAGTCCGAAGTCCGGCACACCGAAGAAGAACCTGATGCTCTTCTCCGGCCGTGCGCACCGGGAGCTCGCCGAAGAGGTCGCCAAGCACCTCAGCGTGACGATCACTCCGCAGACCGCCCACGACTTCGCCAACGGAGAGATCTTCGTCCGGTTCGAGGAATCCGTACGCGGCACTGACGCCTTCGTCATCCAGAGCCACACCAACCCGATCAACGAGTGGGTGATGGAGCAGCTGATCATGGTCGACGCGCTCAAGCGCGCGAGCGCCAAGCGCATCACCGTGGTCATGCCGTTCTACCCGTACGGCCGCCAGGACAAGAAGCACAAGGGCCGCGAGCCGATCTCCGCGCGCCTGATCGCCGACCTGTTCAAGACCGCGGGCGCGGACCGGATCATGACCGTCGACCTGCACACCGCGCAGATCATGGGCTTCTTCGACGGCCCGGTCGACCACCTGCTCGCGCAGAACCTGCTCGCCGACCACATCAAGAAGACCTACAGCGACGCCGACATCACCGTCGTTTCGCCGGACTCGGGCCGCGTGCGCCTCGCCGAGAAGTGGGCGCAGCAGCTGGGCGACCGGCCGATCGCGTTCATCCACAAGACCCGCGACCCCGACAAGCCCAACCAGGCTGTCGCGAACCGCGTCGTCGGCCGGGTGCGCGGGCGGCTGTGCGTGCTGATCGACGACATGATCGACACCGGCGGCACGATCGTGAAGGCCACCGAAGCGCTGCTGAACGAGGGCGCTTCGGACGTCGTCATCGCGTCGACGCACGGCATCCTGTCCGACCCGGCGACCGAGCGGCTCTCGAACTGCAAGGCGCGCGAGGTCATCGTGACCAACACGCTGCCGATCCCCGAGGAGAAGCGCTTCCCCGGGCTGACCGTGCTCTCGATCGCGCCGCTGCTGGCGCGCGCGATCCAGGAGGTCTTCGAAGACGGCTCCGTCACGTCACTGTTCGACGGCTCCGCCTAGACCTTTTCCGAAGGGGACTTTCACCGGGCCGGCCTGGCGAAAGTCCCCTTCGTGCTGTTCGGGTCCGCTTCCGCTGGGCGCGAAACCGGCTGCTCGGCGGACCGGTCGGGGCTAGTTTCCCGGACATGGGGAAATTCAAGTTCGGCGTCAGTCTCCGGTTCACCACCGGCCGGGACGAGTGGGTCGCCAAAGTCCGGCGCGCGGAAGCGCTCGGCTACGACGTCATCAGCGTGCCGGACCACCTGGGCAAGGGCAGACTCGCGCCGTTCCCGGCGCTGGCCTTCGCCGCCGCCGTCACCGAGCGGCCACGGCTGGGCACCCTGGTGATGAACGTGCCGTTCTACAACCTCGCGCTGTTCGCCCGCGACGTCTCGGCGACCACCACGCTCTGCGGCGGCCGGTTCGAGCTGGGCATCGGCGCCGGGCACATGAAGGCCGAGTTCGACGAGGCGGGCCTGCCGTGGACACCGGCCCGCGAGCGCATCGCGTTCCTCGAGAACAGCATCGGTGAGCTGCGGAAACACCTCGACGACGAGGGCGCCGAGATGCCGCCGCTGCTCATCGCGGGCAACAGTGACGGGGTGCTCTCCCTCGCCGCTCGGCACAGCGACATCGTCGGTTTCGCGGGCCTGCGCCAGGCCCCCGGCAAGCCGCCCGGCACATTCCACCTGGACGACGCCGAGGCTGTGGACGGCCGCGTGGCCCATTTCCGCGAGCAAGCCGGGGCGCGGGCGGACGACGTCGAGGCCAACATGCTCGTGCAGAAGGTCGTGGTCACCGACGATCGCCGCGCGGGTGCCCAGGCGTGGCTCGACGAGATCCCTGGCCTCAACCTCGGCGTCGACCAGCTCCTCGAAACACCCCAGCTCCTGCTGGGCACCATCGACGAGATCGTCGCCCAGCTCGTCGCGCGCCGCGAGCGCTACGGCTTCTCGTACCTCACGGTCTTCGAGCCGTACATGGAGGCCTTCGCCCCCGTTCTCACCGAACTCGCAGGCCAGTAGCAGTTGCCCCTGAAGGCCACCATCACGGCGTATTACGCCGTGATGGTGGCCTTCAGGGGCAGTCGATCAGGAGGCGAAGGTGGGTGCTGCGGGTCAGCCGCCCAGCGCGGCGAACTCCGCCTGCAGGCGCTGCTTCACGGCGTTGACGTCGAGGGGCGCGCGCAGCTCGGCCGTCGCAGTCGGCTTCGCCATCACCTGGTAGCTCGCGGTGCGGTTGGGCAGCCGGAACTTGACGCCGCAGTTCATCGTGGTGGTCGCGTCGGCCTCGGCATCGGCCTCCGCGGCGCAGTTCTGCCCGCCCAGCCCGTCGGCGCTGAACTCGACGTTCAGCTTAATGTGGACCTTGGCGGCGGGCGTGCCGACCACGGTGTTCACCACGTCGACGTTGACCGAGCAGTTGCCGACGAAGTCCGTGCAGTCGATCTTCTCGCCCAGCACGACGACGCTGACCTGGGTGAGCGCGTCGAAGGGCTGCCCGAGGCCGCCCACGGCGTTTTCGAGGTCGGTCTGGAACTTCTTCAGCGCGTCCCCGCCGACGGGCGAGACCCGCAGCTCGGCGCCCAGTTTGGCGCCGGTCTTGCCGTCGAGCATCGCCGGGGCGAAGCTGACCAGCCGATACGGCTTGGCCGTGGTCACCTTGAGCGCGCCGAGCGGGCCCGCGACGTCGTAGACCTCGGTGCCGTCGGCCAGCTTGGAGCGCACGGGCACGGCGAGCGGGTTCGCCAGCTTCAGCGTCCTTCGCAACGCGTCCGCCGCCTTCGCCGGGCTGAGCAACCCCGGGGCGTCCACCGGCAGCCCGGTGGCGTCGGCGCGGACCCAGCTGCTGCCGTACTGATCGCTCCCGTTCGCGCCGTTCGCCTTCCAGTAGTCCGCCGAGGCCGCCAGGTAGAGCTGCTTGTCGGCGGACACCAGCTGCAGGACCCGGCCCTCGATCGGCAGCGACCCCTGCGCGCTGCCGTTCTTCGTGATCCGGAACCGCAGCTCGACGGCCGTGCCGGAGCCGTCCTTCAGCGTGCTGCCGTAGGCCAGCGCGGGCGCGGCGGCCAGCGCCTGCAGCGCGCCGTCGACCGCGGTGCGCTGCTCACCTCGTCTATCCGCTTTCTCCCGCTCGACAGCGGAAATACCGGCGGCACCGTCGACCGCCACCTGACATCCGCTGAGCACCAGGCCCAGCAGCACCACCAACCCGACACCCCACCGTGCTCGCATCACACACTCCAGTATTCCGTGTGCCCATCTCAGCGTGATGACGCCGCTCACAGCACCTGATTTGTCACGTCAGCCGAGCGGGGCGGCTTGCGCCTAGCGCGCTGCGGCACCCGCCGCAAGCCACCCCGCCGAGCTTGGTCTACACTTTGCGGGTTGTCTCGGCGAGGCGGGTTCCGTTCAGCACTTGGTGCCCGGCGTGATCGACGCGGCGGCTTGAGTAGCCACGCGCCCAAGCACGTCTGTGTTGACCAAACGCTGTGGAATTCGCCGCCGAACGACCGAAAACGCCCGACAGATCCCCATCTCAGCATGCTTTCGCTAGACATGTTGGTGAATTGAAGGAGTGCCACACCGTGTCCGAGGTACGTCTGTCCGTCGAGCCGCGCACCGAGTTCGGCAAGGGCGCCGCGCGTCGTACGCGTCGCGCCGGCAAGATCCCCGCGGTGCTGTATGGCCATGGCTCCGAGCCGCGCCACTTCTCGCTGCCGGCCCTTGAGTTCGCCCGCGTCATCCGCGAGAACGGCAGCAACGCCGTGCTGACCCTGGACCTGGACAACGCCGAAGAGCTGGCGCTGACCAAGACCATCGTCGTGCACCCGCTGAAGAACTACATCGAGCACGTCGACCTGCTGGTCGTCAAGAAGGGCGAGCGGCTCACCGTCGACATCTCGATCGTGCTGACCGGCTCCGCCGCCCCCGCCACCCTGGTCGCGGTCGACCTGGACAGCGTCCAGCTCGAGGTCGAGGCGCTGCACATCCCGGAGCAGGTCGAGCTGTCCATCGAGGGCCTCACCGCCGGCACCCGGGTCTCCGCTTCGGAGCTCATCCTGCCCGAGGGCGCGACCCTCGTGACCGACCCCGACGCGCTCGTCGTCGCCGTGAACGAGGCCCCGAATGAGGCCGCCATGGAGTCCGACGTCGACGCCGAAGGCGCCGGTGTGGTCGAGGACCAGCCTGAGGGCACCACCGAATAAAGTCATTGACGTGACCGTAGAACTTCCCGGGGCCGGCGAGCTGATTCTGCTCGCCGGCCTTGGCAATCCCGGACCCGCTTACGCCGGAAACCGGCACAACGTCGGCTTCATGGTGCTCGATGAACTCGCCGGCCGCGTCGGCGGCAGGTTCAAGGCACACAAGAGCGGCGCCGAGGTGCTCGAAGGCAGATTGTCCGGGCATCGCGTAGTCCTGGCGAAGCCACGGACGTACATGAACCTCTCCGGCGGCCCGGTCGTCGGCGCCGCCCGGTTCTTCAAGGTCCAGCCCGCTGGGATCGTCGTCGTGCACGATGAGCTCGACGTCGACTTCGGCGCGCTGAAGATGAAGCTCGGCGGCGGCGACAACGGCCACAACGGGCTGCGCTCGATCACCAAGTCGCTCGGCACCAAGGACTACTACCGCGTCCGGTTCGGCGTGGGCCGCCCGCCCGGCCGCCAGGACCCCGCCGACTTCGTCCTGAAGGACTTCTCGACCGTCGAACGCAAGGAACTGGCGTTCGAGGTCGACCGCTGCGCCGACGCCGTCGAGGCCCTGATCAGCACCGGGCTCGCCGCGGCGCAGAACACCTTCCACGCGGGCTGAACCCGCATCGGCGTGGCAGGCTGAGCGCATGACACCCGAAGAAGTACGCGAAACGGCCTTCGGCCAGGCGTCCTTGGGGACGCGCGGCTACCGCGAGCAGGACGTGGACGAGTTCCTCAAGCTCCTCGAGCAGACGCTGAGCGGCGACGACGTGCTCACCGCGAACGACGTGCGCAAAGCGGCTTTCACGAAGGCGCCCAAGGGCAGCCGTGGTTACGACGAAGCCGAGGTCGACGCCTTCCTCGACCTCGCCGAGCACGCCCTGCAGGTGCGAAACAGCCCCTCCTCGGCATTCGAAAACGCCCCCTCCGTTGAAGAGCCGCGTAAGCGTTGGTGGCAGCGCGGCTAGCTTCACCGCAGGTCAGGGAAGTGAAATGGGCCACATGAGCCCTGCGTAGTGCCGACTCACCCAAAGGCGTGCGAGAAGCCCCCTGATCGAGTCGATGAAGAGCCCAGAGCCTTCCGGGAAACCCTCTGAACGGTTAGGACGGAAAGCGGGAGTTCGCTGACCAACCGAAATCGGAGAATGTTTCATGTCGTTCACCGCCGAAGACGTCTCGGACGTCACCTTCGGTAATGCGCCCATCGGCCGCCGCGGCTACGCCAAGGCCGAGGTAGACGAGTTCGTCCAGCGCGTTGCGAAGACCTTCGCAGATGAGGACGACCTGACCGCCGCCGAAGTGCACCACGTCATGTTCTCGAAGCCGCTGATCGGCAAGCGCGGCTACGACGAGCGCGAAGTCGACGAGTTCCTCGACGACGTCGAGAACGAGCTGGTCGGCCGCACCGGCCACCACGTGCCCACCATGCCGGGCGCCCGCGACCAGACCCAGGCCACCGCCGAACGGGCCCGCCCGGACAGTGCGCCCGTCGAGCAACTCCAGGAGCGGTAGTGGGCGTGAGTGCGATCGAGGCGCGGACGATCCAGTTCGACCGCGCCCCGATCGGCACCCGCGGCTACGACGAGCCCTCGGTCGACGCCTTCCTCGACCGGGTCGCCGACACCCTCGACGGCCAAGACGACCTGACCGCGTCCGACGTCCACGACATCGCGTTCGCCAAGTCACCCCTGTCGAAGCGCGGCTACGACCCCGCGAGCGTCGACACGTTCCTCCGGCACGTGGAGAGCACCTTGGCCGCCAACACACTGGCGGCTTCGGGCTACTACATCGCACCGGCACTGGAGCACAGCCACGCGCGTAAGCCGCTTTGGCGGCGGGTGCGCAGCTAGGCCCTCTCAAGTGTCATGAAAGGGTCTTTCAGGGCAAAAATTGCCCTGAAAGACCCTTTCATGACACGTCAGGAGGAGGGGGTGGAGGCGTTCTTCGCGATCGTCTCCGCGTACTGCTGGGCCGTGGCGGCGCGCTTCACCTTGCCCGACGGGGTCTTGGGCAAGCTTCCGGCGGGGAGGACGACGACGGCGTACGGCCGCATGTCCACGGCGTCGCGGACGCGGGACGCGACCTCCTTGGACAGGGCCTTCTCGGCTTCCGCGTCACCGGCGAGCTTCGATTCGAGGACCACGGCGAAACGCTCGCGGCGGCTGCCCGCGTCGATGCGGACGGCCACCGCGTTGCCCGCGCGGACGCCCTCGACCGAGGTCGCCGCGCGCTCGATGTCGGTCGGGTAGAGGTTGCGGCCGCCCATGATGATGACGTCCTTGCTGCGGCCACAGATGATGATCATGCCGCCGACCAGGTAGCCGAGGTCGCCGGTGTTGAGCCAGCCGTCGGCGTCCTGCGTGTCGAGCGGGCCGTCCATGGTGAGGTAGCCCGGCGTCACGGCCTCGCCGCGCAGCCGGATCTCGCCGACCTGGCGCTCACCGAGGACGACGCCCTTGTCGTCGACCACCTCGGCTTCGAGCCCGTCGAGCGGGGGGCCGAGCACGGCGAACGAGCGCACCGCGTCGGTGCCCCGGCGTGGGTCGTCTTCGGGCACCGGGACGGCGCGGTTGTCGGCTTCCAGGGCGTGCGCCTCGACGACGTCGAGCGTCAAGCCGGTGAACAGCGGCGCGAACGACACCGCCAGCGTCGCCTCCGCCATGCCGTACGCCGGGAAGACGCATTCGGCGGGCATCTTGAACCGCGCGCCCGCGTCGACGAAGGTCTGGACCGCGGTTTCGTCGACCGGTTCGGCGCCGTTCAGCGCGATCCGCAGCTTCGACAGGTCGTACTCGTCGTCGTTGTCGACGCGTGCCATCCGGCGGCCGACGATCGCGTACGCGAAGTTCGGCGCCGCCGTGGTGGTGCCGCCGTACTTGCTGATCAGCTGCGGCCACACCAGCGGCCCGGACAGGAACTCCAGCGGGGTGATCTTGACCAGCTCGATGCCGAAGGTCATCGGGACGGTCAGGAAGCCGACCATGCCCATGTCGTGGAACGTCGGCAGCCAGGACACCATCACGTCGACGTCGAAGTCGAACTCCGCGCGGTCGACCATCGCCTTGACGTTGGAGTACAGGTTCCCGTACGTGATCCGCACGGCCTTCGGATCGGCCGTCGAACCGCTGGTCAGCTGCAGGAGCGCGGTCTCGGACTCGTCGGTGTGCAGCGCCTCGGCCAGCGGTTCACCGTCGAACAGCTCGCCGATGACGCGGAAGCCGATCTCGTGCTGGGTGAGCACCGGGGCCAGCGCGTCGAACGGCTCGCCGAGCAGCACGAGCTCGGAGCCGATCATCTTCAGCACCTTGACGGTGTCCGCGGCCCACTCGGCGAGGTCGGTCCGCTGCGTCGGCTGGTGCAGCATGGTGACGCTGCCCCCGGCCAGCCACACGGCCTGCACGGTCGGCGCGATCAGCGCGGGCGCGCCGGCCAGCACGGCCACCGCGCTTCCCGGCTTCAGACCGCTCTCGATCAGGCCGCCCGCGATGCGTTTGGCCTGCTCGTGAACCTCCGCCCACGTACGGCGAAGCGGCTCTTTCGGCTCGCCAGTGACCATTCCACGCTGCTGACCCCGACCCGCCGCGGTGGCGACGAGCGTGTCCACGAACCGACTCATGAGCGTCACATTAGCTTGCTCAGTCGACGGTCTCGGACACCTCCAGCCAGCGAGCTTCGACGTCTTCCTTCTCGGACACGATCGCCTTCAGCTCGGTGTTGAGTTCGATCAGCTTGCCGGGGTCCGTAGCCGCTGTGAGCAGGGCTTCGTGGAGCTTCTTCTCCTTGACGTCCAGCTGGGTCATCCGGCGCTCGAGCCTGCCGAGCTCCTTGCCCGCGGCGCGGCGCTCGGCCGCGTCGAGCTTGGCCTTGGCCGTCGTCCCGGTGGGGCCGCCGGGCGTGTCGGTGCGGCCGGAGCCCATCAGGAGGTCGTGGCGGCGCTTGAGGTACTCCTCGATGCCGCCGGGCAGGTCGGTGATCTGGCCGTCGCCGAACAGGGCGAATGTCCGGTCGCAGACGCGCTCGACCAGGTACCGGTCGTGCGAGACGACCACGAGCGTGCCCGGCCACGAGTCGAGCAGGTCTTCGAGCTGCTGGAGAGTGTCGATGTCCAGGTCGTTCGTCGGTTCGTCGAGGATCAGCACGTTCGGCTCGGCCATCAGGAGACGGCACAGCTGCAGACGGCGTCGCTCGCCACCGGAGAGGTCCTCGACCGGCGTCCACTGCCTGGCCTGCGGGAAGCCCAGCTTCTCGCCCAGCTGCGCGGCGGAGAGCTCCTGCTTGCCCAGCACCACGCGCCCGGCGATCTGCTCGATGGCCTCCAGCGCGCGGAGGTGCCCCGGCAGGTCTTCGAGCTCCTGGGTGAGGTGCGCGAGCGCGACCGTCTTGCCCTGGATCCGCTTGCCCGTCTCCGGCTCGGTGTTCCCGGCCAAGAGCTTGAGCAGCGTGGTCTTGCCGGAACCGTTGACGCCGACCAGACCGATCCGGTCGCCGGGCCCGATCCGCCAGGTGACGTTGTCGAGCAGTTTCCGGTCGCCGACGCTGAGGCTGGCGTCCTCGATCTCCAGCACGGTCTTGCCGAGCCGCCTGCGCGCGAACGCCATCAGCTCGACGGAGTCACGCGGCGGCGGGACGTCGGAGATCAGCGCCTCCGCGGCCTCAATGCGGTACTTCGGCTTGGAGGTCCGCGCCTTCGCGCCGCGCTGGAGCCACGCGAGCTCCTTGCGCGCGAGGTTCTGCCGCTTCTCCTCCATCGTCGCGGAGAGCCTGGCCCGCTCGGCCCGCGCGAAGATCCAGTCCGCGTAACCGCCTTCGTACTGCTCGACACGGCCGTTCGCGACCTCCCAGGTCACCGCGGCGACGGTGTCGAGGAACCACCGGTCGTGCGTCACGACCACCGACGCGACCCGGCGGGTGAGCAGGTGATCGGCCAGCCAGCGGACACCTTCGACGTCCAGATGGTTGGTCGGTTCGTCGAGCACGATCAGATCGAGTTCACCGGTGAGCGCGGCGGCCAGCGCGACGCGGCGCCGTTCGCCACCGGAGAGGTTCGCGGTCTCGGACTCCAGGCCGATCGCGGTGATCCCCAGTCCGTCCATAATGGACCGGACGCGGGCGTCGGCGGCCCACTCGTGCTCGGCGCCGTAGCGTTCGAGCACGACATCGCCGACCGTGCTGCCCTTCGGCAGTTCGGTGCGCTGGGTGACCACGGCCATCCGCAGGCCGCGGACGTGGCTGACCCGGCCGGTGTCCGGTTCGGACAGTCCCGCCATCACTTCCAGCAGCGTCGTCTTGCCGCCTCCATTGAGGCCGACGACGCCGATGCGCTGCCCCTCGGCCACCCCGAGCGAAACTCCGTCGAGCAGCGGGCGCACCCCGAAGGATTTGCTCACCGCCTCCAGGTTGACCAGGTTGGCCATGCCTCAGCCGATCCTCTCCAGTAAACGAAAACGCTCCGTGACGACCTTCGTCATGTCGTCCACGGTGAACTCCGGGTCGCCGAGTGCGGCACGCACTTCGGGCCCCTGCCAAAAACCGCTGTGGTCCGCGCGCCACTGCGCGACCGTGGTGAAACCTTCGCCCTCGTCGACCGCGTGCCGCAGCTCCACCTCGCACAGAGGGATCACCCGCACTTCGGTCGTCTCGATGACCGCGACCCCGGCGAGGTCCGAGCCGAGCACGAGACTCCGCTCGCCCACCTGGGGCAGCTCCTCACCATAGTGCTCGTATTCGGCGAGCAGTCCGGTGGTCGACGTCTTGGCGCCGGACAGGATCGCCGCGACCAGCTTGCCCCGCAGCGGGCCGGGAAAAGCGAACTCAGCGTGCCTCATGCGTGTACCCGCGGTGGCGACGGCCGGGGCGCGTCGTCACCGCCGGCGAGCCGGGCGCCGGGGACCGGGCCGTGCGCGACGCGGACCGTGCGGCACACCCCGGCGCCGGACAGCTCGGCGGCGACCTCGACCGCCGTCTGCGCGTCGGAGCACAGGAACGCGCAGGTGGGGCCGGAGCCGGACACCGTGCCCGCGAGCGCGCCCGCGTTGACCCCGGCGCGCAGCGTGCGGCGCAGCCCCGGCCGCAGGGAGACCGCGGCGGCCTGGAGATCGTTGCCGAGCAGCAGCGCGAGCTGACGCGGATCGCCGGAGGCGAGCGCCTCGACGACCGGCGTGTGCGAGCCGATACGCGGCGGCTTGCCCTCCTCGCGCAGCCGGTCGAGCTCGCCG
This sequence comes from Amycolatopsis sp. H20-H5, assembly GCF_035828755.1. Classification (NCBI taxonomy): domain Bacteria; kingdom Bacillati; phylum Actinomycetota; class Actinomycetes; order Pseudonocardiales; family Pseudonocardiaceae; genus Amycolatopsis; species Amycolatopsis sp. H20-H5. The sequence continues at coordinate 118,341 of NZ_JAYMZS010000015.1, forward strand.
AACACCTTCGGCGTCGAAAGCCCGCGCTGGTCGAAGGCCAACACCCAGTGGAAGGTGTGGCGCGCCAGCACCGGGACCAGCAGCTCACCGCGGCCGGTGCCCAGCGCGGTGCCGCCGTAGAGGGCGAACGGGACGTCGCTGCCGAGCGTCGCGGCGATCCCGGCCAGCTCGTCACGGCTGATCTCGAGCTTCCACAGCGAGGCCAGCCCGACCAGCGTGGCGGCCGCGTCGGCGCTGCCGCCCGCCATGCCACCGGCCACCGGGATGCCCTTGCGCAGCACGATCCGCAGCTTCGACTCGGCGTCGTCGATGCCCGCGTGGGCGGCGAGCGCCTGCGCGGCCTTCCAGGCGAGGTTGGCGGGGCCGGTCGGCACGGTGGTCTCACCCTCGCCGTAGACCTCGATGCCGGGGTTGTCGGTGATGGCGACGGTGACCTCGTCGGTGAGCGAAAGGGCCTGGAAAACGGTTACCAGCTCGTGGTATCCGTCCGCACGCAGGTCGGACACCGCCAGGTGCAGATTGACCTTGGCGGGGACCCGGACGGTAACGGGGGGCGGTACGACGACAAGCACCTGACCAGCCTACGTGCCGGTAGTCCCCGGGCTCGCGCGAGGAGAAGCGAGGTCGAGCGCGGCGGCTGTGCTGGGCTGCTGTGCGGTCGGTAGTGAGTGCACGTAGTCGCGACAGACTCCCGGGTGTCATGAAAGGGTCTTTCAGGGCAAAAATTGCCCTGAAAGACCCTTTCATGACACTTCGGAGAGCTAGGCGGCGAGGCCCTGGGGGCCGCGGGCCGGGTGGGAGACGTGGCCGCCGCGCTCGGCGATCCACGCGAGTGCCGCGTCGGCCTGTACGCCGCGGACGCCGAGGCGGAAGCGGCCGACCGGGGTGTCGCCGATGCGGGTCAGGCCGCCGCCGATGGTGGACAGCTCGACGTCGAAGCGGCCTGCGGCCTCCGGCAGGAGAGCGCCGACGGACGCGAAGCCGACGAGGACGACGTCGACCGAGCGGTCGTATTTGGCGGACTGGGCGCGGGTGGTCTCGATCGCCGGGAGCAGGGCCTGCGCGGTGCGGCTCGACGGGTCGGAGATGAGGTCCAGCACCGTGCCGCGCTCGACCACGGTGCCGTTCTCCAGCACCGCGACGTCGTCGCAGACGCGGCGGACGACGCCCGCGTCCGGGGTGGTGAGCAGGATCGTGACGCCGAGCTCGGCGCGGGCGCGGTCGAGCACGGTCAGGACCGAGCCCGCCTCGTCCGGGTGGATGCCCGCGGTCGGGTCGTCGGCGAGCAGGACCGACGGGCTCGCCGCGAGGGCCTTGGCGACGGCGACGCGGCGGCGCTGGCCGTCGGTCAGCTCGCTGGGACGCTGGCTCGCGCGCGGGGTCAGGCCGACGAGGTCGAGCAGGTTGGCGACCCGGGTGCGGCGCTGCGGGCCGTCGAGGCCGAGCTGCTCCAGCGGCGACGCGATGTTGCCCGCGACGGTCCGCTCGGCCAGCAGGTCGATCTTGGAGTCGACGATGCCGACCTGACGGCGGATCTCGCGCAGCCGGCGGCCGTCGAGGGTGCCGGTGTTGAGTCCGTCCAGCCGCACGACACCGCGGTCGGGGCGCTCCTGCAGGCCGATGCAACGGGCAAGGGTGGACTTGCCGGAGCCCGCGGGGCCGACCACGCCGAAGAGTGAGCCGGCCTGGATATCGACACTCACGTCGCGTAGTGCGACGACCGGACTTCCGTTGAGGGGAAAGGACTTGGACAGGTTTTCGACAGTGATCACGATGGCTCCCAGAAGGCCTGCGGGGAGGGCGCAGCTCCGTTGCCGGGCGCGCTGATCCTCACCGAATGAACCGTCCTCAATGGACGGCAAGAGAACAGGAAAAGAGAAGACTCAGGCGAATGCGGTGGAGCGTCGACACGCACATACCGAGCGGCGACCTTCGTCGACAACGCGGCGCTTGGTCAGCAGGAGCGGGTGGGTGACCCTGTTCATCTCGGACAAGCCTCCATCGGTCCTGGCTGTAGCACCTTCCCCATGGGGGGTGGTTGCTGCGACTTCAGCGAGCCAGGTCTCTCAGTCGCTCGGGATGGTCCTATGAGTAAAACCGATCCCACTGGGTGAAAGCAAGCGCGTAGGCGCAGATCACACGTCTGGGCGCGCCCGGATGGCGAGAAAAGCAGTCCAGAAGACGGCCGGGACGCGTTCCCCCGCTGGTGAGGCGGCTGGTGAGGCGGCTGGACGTCAGTTCGCGGCCGCGGCGGCGATGCGCGCGAAGTCGTGGACGTCCAGCTGCTCGCCGCGGGTCTTGGGGTCGACACCGGCGGCGACGAGCAGCTCCCCCGCCCGCTCGGCTGAGCCCGCCCACGTCGCCAGCGCCGCGCGCAGCGTCTTCCGGCGCTGCGAGAACGCCGCGTCGACCACCGCGAACAGCACCTTCCTGTCCACAGTGGACACAGCTTCAGTCGCCCGCTCGAACGAGACGAGCGCGGAATCGACGTTGGGCACCGGCCAGAACACCGCGCGCGGCACCGCGGCCACCTTGCGCGCACGCCCGTACCAGGCGAGCTTGACGCTGGGGATCCCGTAGATGCGGCTGCCCGGCCCGGCGGCCATCCGGTCGGCGACCTCGGTCTGGACCATGACGAGCCCCCGGACGAGCGAGGGAAACTCGGCCAGCAGGTGCAGCACCACCGGCACGGCGACGTTGTACGGCAGGTTGGCGACCACGGTGGTCGGCGCGAGCGGCAGATCGGCGACCTTGATCCGCATCGCGTCCGCCTCGATCACCGTCAGCCTGTCCGCGACCTCGGCGCCACGCTCGGCGACCGTGCGCGGCAGGCGCTCGGCGAGCTTGCGATCGATCTCGACGGCGACGACCCGCGGCCCGGCGGCCAGCAGGCCCAGCGTCAGCGAGCCCAGCCCTGGCCCGACCTCGAGCACCACGTCCTCGGCCCCGACCCCGGCCAGCTCGACGATGCGGCGCACGGTGTTGGGATCGTGCACGAAGTTCTGCCCGAGCTTCTTGGTCGGACGCACGTCCAGCTCGGCGGCGAGCCCGCGGATCTCGGCAGGCCCGAGCAGATCAGTCACCCGGCGAGCCTAGTCGTGACCCCGCCGGGCCCCCCGGACAACCCGGGGGCGCAAGCAGAGCCGGGGCCCCAAGAGCTGCCCCTGAAGGCCACCTTCACGGCGTTTTACGCCGTGAAGGTGGCCTTCAGGGGCAGTCCGTGACAAGAGAAAGCGCCGCCACCCGGGAATACCGAACCGGGTGGCGGCGCTGATCAAGAACGTGAGAGCTGAGTCAGGCCTTCTTGCCGCAGACGGGCCAGGCGCTGTAGCCACCGCGAGCGTCGCGGACCTTCTCGGCCACGGCGATCTGCTGGGCCTTGCTGGCCTGGTGCGGAAGGTTCGCGTACTGGTCGCCGCCGTAGGCGTCCCAGGTGCTCTTGTTGAACTGGAGGCCGCCGTAGTAGCCGTTGCCGGTGTTGATGGCCCAGTTGCCGCCGGCCTCGCAGGCCGCGATGCGGTCCCAGGAGGAACTGTCGCCGATGGCGGGCTCGGGCGGGGCCTTGGTGCCGACGTGGGTGATCTTCGGCTTCGCCTCGGTGATGACCTGCTCGGAGGTCTGCTCGCGGGCGACTTCCTGGCCGTTCTTCTTGGTCACCTTGTACGTGACCATCTTCTCGCCCGGCGTGCCGGGGTCCTCGACCTTGATCTTGCCCTTTTCGAGGTCCGGGTCGTCGACCTTCTGCTCTTCGGGGTCGATGGTCTCCTTCTGGTTGACCATCATGACGCCGGTACGGCTGAGGTGGACTTCGGCGCCGTCGACGATCTTGAAGGCGAGGCCGCCCTCGGCCGCGTCGTCCGGGCCCAGCGTCAGCTTCTGCTCGCCGAGGAATTCCTTGGTGGTGACCGCGTTGCTCTTGACCGCGCGCGGCGCGTGGTCGCCGTCGTAGAGCATGACGTTCTTGAGGGTCTTGATCTCGACTGTCGCGCCCTCGAGCGGGAGCTCGCCGGTCTGCGGCATCGAGGTCCAGGTGCCCGGCTTGGCCAGGTCGGACATCCCGAGCTGCCCCAGCGCCTCGCCGAGGCTGGTCGCACGGACCCAGGACTCGCGCTGCGCGCCGTCGACGACCAGGTTGAGCTTGCGGCCGCGCTCCAGCTTGATGACGCCGCCGTCGCCGACAGTGGCGGCCGGGGAAGGCGAAAGGGAGTCGTGCGCGCCGACGGACATGCCGGCGTCTTCGAGGATCTCGCCGACCGTGTCGCCGTAGCTGTGCACGGTGCGCTGCTGGCCGTCGATGTCGAGCGTGACGCTCTTGTTCATCGCCATCGCGGCGGCGCCGCCACCGGCGACGGTGAGCATCACGGCGAGGACGGTGCCCTTGAGGAAGCGCTGCTTCCAGGTGCGGGTGGCCTCGGCGATGACCTGGTGCTTGAGCTCGGCCTTCTCGGCCGGGGAGGCGGTGCGGTCCGCGGCGGCCTCGTCAGGAATGACGATCGGCGGGAGCATCGTGGTCTCGGCGCTGATCAGGCGGATCAGTTCGTCGATGTCGACGTCGATCTCGGCCATCAGCGTGTCGGCGTCGGGGCCGAGCGCGGTCAGCACGTCCTGGTGGGTGATGCGGGGATCGTCTGAGAATGCGTAGTCGCCGTAGAAATCGGCTCCGCTATCGAGAATGCCGACGCCACCGGGGCGCAAGTCACCCTGTCTGCTGCTACCAGTCACCGGGTCGTTCCCTTTCCCAAGACGTCGCATGAGCTACGACGTCCTTCGTCTCGACACGCCGGGAGGCGCATCTGTAGAAGTCCGACACCCGCAGCCAGCGCCATCGTCACGGTCCCCGGCCCGAGGGCCTGGCACCGCTTCCCCGACGTGCACTGACGTGACTGTGGGCGTAACAGTCGGCATCTGCTTCAAGCAGAACCAACTGGCACGATCACGGGACAGTAACGAGTCCCGCCGGGTTGCGCAAACACCCCCCGGAGTGTCGTGACCTTCGTCACTCCATCAGGTGGATGATCACGCACCCCTAATGTCGCAATGCGTTCACCCCGATGTCACCGTCGGCAATCGGAATACCCGCTCGGCCGTCATTCGGACCGCTTCGGCGACTTCGTGCACCGCTTCGCCGCGTAGCACCGCGAGGTGACGGACGGTGTATGCCGCGCAATACGGCTCGTTCGGCCGCCCACGGAACGGGTGGGGGGTCAGAAACGGCGCGTCGGTCTCGACGAGGTACTGATCCGCCGGAACCAGCCGCGCCGCGTCCCGGAGCCCGCGCGCGTTCTTGAAAGAAACCGTGCCCGCGAACGACAGGACGTACCCCGCCGCCACACAGCGCCGCGCGATGTCGGCGTCCCCGGAGAAACAATGGAAGACGACGTCGTCCGGCGCGCCTTCCTCTTCCAGGATGCGCAGGACGTCCTCGTGCGCGTCGCGATCGTGGATCATCAGCGGCTTGCCGAGCCGCTTGGCGAGGTCGATGTGCCAGCGGAACGCGTCCTGCTGGGCGTCATGGGGCGAGTAGTCCCAGTAGTAGTCGAGGCCGGTCTCGCCGACCGCGACCACCCGCGGCTCCCCCGCCAGACGCTCCACTTCGGACTTCTCCGCCTCGCCGAAGTCCTTGGTGCGCGTGGGATGGATGGCCACCGCGGCGAACACCCTGGTGTCCCAGGTGGACGCCTCGACGGCCCAGCGCGCGGACGCGAGGTCGTCCGCGACGGTCACCACCCGGCCCACCCCGGCGCGGGCGGCGCGGTCGATCATGGCCGTCACCTCGGCCGCGGTCGACGCGCCGCACGCGTCGAGATGGGTATGCGAGTCCACTGTCGACACCGGGAGCCTGTCCGGGATCGGCGGCAGCTCGCGCTTCTCGTCCTTACTCATCCGACCAGGCTCACTTCGCGATCGGAGCCCACTCAGGCCCGGTCTCGCCGAGCTCCGGCTCGAGCTTCGGGAACAGCGGCGACGGCTTCTGCAGGGGGCGGCCGACCTCGATCGGCACGGACTCCCAGCGGGCCTGCTCGGCTTTGTAGTCGCCCGTGATGATCGGGTTCATCCGGCCAGGGATGTCGAGGTCCTCGACCTCCTGCAGCTCCGGCTGAGCCGCCCAGATGCCCGAGCCGCCGAGCGCCTCGTGCACCTTCTGCGCCGAGTGCGGCAGGAACGGCGTCAGCAGCGTATTGGCGTCTGAGACGACCTGAAGCGCGGTGTGGAGCACGGTGTCGCGCCGGGCCGGGTCGTCCTTGAGCTTCCACGGCTCCTGGTCCGACAGGTACCGGTTCGCCGCCGTGACGACGCGCATGGCCTCGCTCGACGCCAGCTTGAACCGCGACCGCTGCAGGTGCGCACCGGCGGTCTCGAAGGCCTTGCGGGACAGGGCCTTGAGCTCCTCGTCGGCCGCCGCGGGGGCGTCCGGACGCGGGATCGAGCCGACGTTCTTGTGCGCCATCGAGATCGACCGGTTGACCAGGTTGCCCCACTCGTTGGCCAGCTCGGAGTTGGTCCGGCGGACGAACTCGTCCCAGGTGAAGTCGGTGTCCTGAGTCTCCGGGCCTGCCGCCGAGATGAAGTACCGCAGCGTGTCGGGGCCGAACTCACGCAGGAAGTCGTCGACGTAGATGACCGTGCCGCGCGAGGTCGAGAACTTCGAGCCGCTCATGGTGAGGAACTCGCTCGACACGATCTCGTCGGGCAGGTTCAGCTGGCCGAACGGGCCCGGCGTGCCGCCCTTGTCGCCCTGGCCGTTGTGGCCGAGCAGCAGGGCGGGCCAGATCTGGGCGTGGAAGGTGATGTTGTCCTTGCCCATGAAGTAGTAGCCACGGGCGTCCGGGTTGAGCCACCACTCCTTCCAGGCGTCGGAGTCCCCGCTGCGGCGGGCCCACTCGACACTGGCCGAGAAGTAGCCGATGACCGCATCGAACCAGACGTAGAACCGCTTCATCGGCTGGTCGCGCCAGCCGTCGAGGGGGATCTTGACGCCCCAGTCGAGGTCGCGGGTGATCGGCCGGGGGCGCATGTCCTCGACCAGGTTGCGGGTGAAGTTGAGGACGTTGGGGCGCCAGTCCGTCTTGGTCGAGAGCCACTTGCCGAGCGTCTCGGTGAACGCGGGCAGGTCGAGGAACAGGTGCTCGGTCTCGACGAACTTCGGCGTCTCGCCGTTGATGCGGGACTTCGGGTTGATCAGGTCGGCGGGGTCGAGCTGGTTGCCGCAGTTGTCGCACTGGTCGCCGCGCGCGCCGTCGTAGCCGCAGATCGGGCAGGTGCCCTCGATGTAGCGGTCGGGCAGGGTGCGCCCGGTGGACGGGCTGATCGCGCCCTTGGCGGTGCGGGCCTCGATGTAGCCGTTGCGGTGCAGCGCGAGGAAGATCTGCTGGGTGACCTCGGCGTGGTTGCCGGTGGTGGTGCGGGTGAACAGGTCGTAGGTGAGGCCGAGACCCTGGAGGTCCTGGCCGATCTGGCGGGCGTACTTGTCCGCGGTCTGCTGCGGCGTGAGGCCTTCTTTGTCGGCCTGGACCATCATCGGCGTGCCGTGTTCGTCCGTGCCGGAGACCATGAGGACCCGGTTGCCGGCCATTCGCTGGTAGCGGGAGAAGACGTCCGAAGGGACACCGAATCCGGATACATGGCCGATGTGGCGGGGTCCGTTGGCATAGGGCCAGGCCACCGCCGTCAACACAGGGGTGCTCATGGCTATTTAGCCTACGGATGGCGTCACGTGCATTGTTGACAGGTATCGAATGAAGGAGGCCGGGTTGTCCGCGACGCGTCTGCTGGTGCTCGGAGTCGTGCGGATGCGCGGCCAGGCACACGGCTATCAGGTCCGGCGCGAGCTGCTGACCTGGCACGCCGACAAGTGGGCCAACGTCCAGCCAGGGTCGATCTACCACGCGCTGAAGAAGATGACCGGCGAAGGCCTGCTCGAACAGGTGGCGGACGAGGAGGGTGTTTCCGCGGGCCCGGACCGCGTCGCCTATCGCCTGACCGAGGACGGCGAGACCGAGTTCCAGGTGCTGCTCGGCCGCGCGCTGGTGGAAGAGGACGCCACCGGCTACAGCCTGTCCGCCGCGGTGACGATGATGACCTCGCTGCCCCGCGCCCGTGCGATCAACCTGCTCAAGCAGCAACTCGCCCACCTGGAAGCGCGCGCGACCTCGACGCACTACGCGCGCGATCACGCCGTCGAGATGGGGCAGCCCGCCCACGTCGCGGAGCTCTACCAGCTGTGGAGCCTGCACGCCGAAGCCAGCGTGAACTGGATCAAGGCGATGATCGAGCACCTGGAAGCAGGCGAGTACGTCATGGCGGGAGAGGGCGGACCGGCGTTCGGCGAGCCACCCGAGTAATCAAATTTGACTAGCGCACGATATCTCGGGCAAGGTGTTCCACTCGGCTAGTCAATTTTGACTAGCCGACTTTAACCAGTGCTGCCTTCGAGAGGGGTTCTCATGATCAAGGCACGCGGCCTTGAGCGGCTGTTCCGCCGCAAGGGCCGCAATGGCGGGGAGGTCCACGCCGTCAAGGGGGTCGACCTGGATGTCGAGGCCGGGGAGCTGGTCGGCTTCCTCGGCCCGAACGGGGCGGGCAAGACGACCACGCTGCGCATGCTGACCACGTTGCTGAAGCCCACGGCGGGCCAGGCGACCGTGGCCGGGCTCGACCTGCTCGCCGACCCGCTGGGGGTCCGCAAACGGATCGGGTACGTCGCGCAGGGCGGCGGCACCGCGCCGGAGAGCAAGGTCGTCGAGGAGATCGAGCTGCAGGGGCGGCTGTACCGGATGAGCAGGGCCGACGCGCTCGCGCGGGGCGCCGTGCTGTCCGAGCAGCTGGACCTCGCCGGACTCGACCAGCGGCTCACGAAAACACTGTCGGGCGGCCAGCGCCGCCGGCTCGACATCGCACTGGGGCTCATCCACTCACCGGGGCTCGTGTTCCTCGACGAGCCGTCCACCGGCCTCGACCCGCAGAGCCGGGCGAACCTGTGGCAGCACATCCACCGACTGCGCTCGGAACACGGCGTCACGGTCTTCCTGACCACGCACTACCTCGACGAGGCGGACGCGCTGTCGGACAGGCTGATCGTCATCGACGACGGCCGCATCGTCGCCGAGGGCACGCCGGACTCGCTCAAGGCCAGGGTGTCGGGCGACGGCGTCTCGGTCGAGGTCGCGCCGGAGTCCGCCGCCGAGGCCGCGGAGGTCGCGGGCAGGCTCACCGGGGCGCACGAACTGTCCGTCGTGGACGGGAGCGTGCGGTTCCGCGTGCCGCGCGGGGACACCGCCATGCCGGAACTCCTGCGCGCCCTCGACGCGAGGGGCATCACGATGACCGCCTTGCAGGTCACCCGGCCGACGCTGGACGACGTCTTCCTGACGCTGACCGGCCGAAGCCTGCGCGACGCCGAGCAAGGCACACCCGAGACGGCCGAAAAGGAGCCGAGCCATGTTGCGTGACATCTGGTTGATCTTCCGCCGGGACATGCTCGCGGCGTTGCGCAATCCGGCCTGGCTGATGATCGGGGTCATGCAGCCGCTGCTGTACCTGTTCCTGTTCGGGCCACTGCTGGTGAAGGCGCTCAACGCGCAGGGCATGACCGACGTCGAGGGCTGGATGATCCTGACCCCGGCGCTGATCGCCCAGCTGGCGCTGTTCGGCAGCTCGTTCGTCGGGTTCGCCCTGCTCGCGGAGTACCGCAACGGGGTGATCGAGCGGATGCGGGTGACCCCGGTCAGCCGCGTCGCGCTGCTGCTGGGCAAGGTGCTGGCGAACGCGCTCCAGGCCGTGGTCCAGGCGTTGATCATCATCGCGCTGGCGTACCTGGTGTTCGATCTGAACGCGCCGTTCGGCGGGGTCGTGCTCAGTCTCGTGATCGTCTTCCTGCTGGCGGTGACGCTGGCGTCGTGCTCCTACGCGCTGGCGTTGACGCTGAAGAGCGAGGAGGCGTTCCCGGCGGTGCTGAACGCCGTCCTCATGCCGCTCCTGCTGCTGTCCGGGATCCTCATCCCGATCACCGCGGGGCTGGCGCCGAAGTGGCTGTACACGATTTCGCAGATCAATCCGTTCCGCCACGTCGTCGACGTCGAGCGGAACTCCTTCCGCGGCGACTTCTCGATGGACGCGTTGTTCACCGGCAGTGTCGTGGTGCTGGTGATGGCCGCACTCGCCGTCTGGTGGGGCTCGCGGACGTTCCAGCGTGAGAACGCCTGAGACACGCTGCGGTGACCGGCCACCTTACGTGCGGTTATCCGACGTAAGGTGGCCTTTCACTTTGCCGGGGAGCACCGAGGGCGGAAGTTTTGACCGAACAGGAGACCGAACGCGGGATCACGCTGTCGCATCGTGAAACCGTGCAGGACTGGGCGGCGGTCCGCGGCGCGGACATCCGGTTCGCCTCGGTGACGATCAGCGAGAACACCAACTGGCGCGACGTCGCGGCCGAGAAGAATCTGGCCGGGGCGCAACGGATCGGCCTCCACACCGGCGCGCGGCATTACGCCCGTCCCGGCGCGGTGCACGACCAGGCGCAGCACTTCGTGCGCACGGCGAGCGCGCTCGGCGCCTTCGCGCCAGGCTCGCTCGCGCCGGCGCTTGAGGTCGCGGCCGAGAGCGTCGACGACCGGTTCATCAAGGCGTGGATCAAGGACGTCCGGCACGCGGCGAAGGTGGAACGCATCCTCATCTACGCCGATCACGACGCCTGGGCGCACCGGCTGCACCCGGACAAGTGGGCGGACAAGGAGGTCGTGCTCTGGCTGGTCCGGCACAACGAGATCCCGGGCAGGCCGGGGTGGTTCCACTCGCGACTCGGGCTGCACCAGCACGGCGCGGGCGTGGCGGTGCCCGGCATCACCGGGCCGGTCGCGCAGGACGCGGTGGTCTACCCGTTCACCCTGAACGACCTGCTGCTCTGACGGTCAGAGTCGTCACTTTCTGCCCGCGATGTACGTGTTCCGCCGCTTGACGAGTCAGAATGGCGCGCATGCGGTTGATGCGCCGAGTGCTGCGTACGGACGTCACGCCCGAAGCGGCGCTGATGCTCCTTTCCGCGCGCGCCCGCGCTCTGGGCCTGCCCCAGCCCGCGGCGCTCTGCGGCGACTGGTTCGGCTCGCGCGCCATCATCGCACCCAGTGCCCGGTTGACCGCTTTCCGTGACACCGCCGAGGCGTTCGCCATACCCGCGGGGCAGCCGGAGGTCCGCGACGCCGTACCGGGCGCGATCGGCGGCGGCTGGTTCGGCTACCTCTCCTACGACCTCACCGACCCGTCCGGCCGGACCGGCGCCCTGCCCCCGGCGACCTGGGGCTGGGTCGATCACGTGGTGCGATGGGACGTCGAGGGCCGCTGCTGGTTCGAGGCGCTGGTGCCGGACGGCGAGCCCGATCCCCTCGCGCTGCTGTCCACTGTGTCGAGCGCGTTGTCCGGCCCGGTCCCGGCCGTTTCCTGGGCGGCGGGGCCGCTGAACCAGCCGCTGCCCTCGGACCACCATTCCGCGGTGAAGGCCTGCGTGCACGCGATCGAAGCGGGCGAGCTGTTCCAGGCCAACATCTGCAGCCGGTTCACCGCGGTGTTCAACGGCGACCCGGCCGCCCTGTTCGCGGAGGGCGTCCGCCGCCTGCACCCCCGCCGCGCGGCCTACCTCGCCGGGGACTGGGGCGCCATCGCGTCGTTCTCCCCGGAACTCTTCCTGGCCAGGCACGGCAAGAACGTTCGCTCGACCCCGATCAAGGGCACCCTGCCCCGGCGCGACGCGGCCGACGCACACCTGGCCCAGCGGCTCCGTGAGTCCACAAAGGACGTCGCGGAGAACGTGATGATCACCGACCTGGTCCGCAACGACCTCGGCCGGGTCTGCGAAGTCGGCAGCGTCCGGGTGCCCGAGCTGCTCAAAGTGCGGCCCGCACCCGGCGTCTGGCACCTGGAGTCCACAGTAGAGGGACGGGTGGCCACCGGGGACGCGGAGCTGCTCGCCGCGACGTTCCCGCCCGGCTCGGTCACCGGTGCGCCGAAGATCCGCGCCCTGGACCTGATCGCCGAGCTGGAACCGGTCGCCCGCGGCGTCTACACCGGCGCGATCGGCCTGGCGTCGCCGATCGCCGGACTGGAGCTGAACGTCGCGATCCGGACGTTCGAGGTCCACAGTGGCCGGATCGCGCTGGGCGTCGGCGGCGGCATCACCGCCGACTCCGACGCGGTGGCCGAGTGGCAGGAGTGCCTGCACAAGGCAGCACCGCTCTCCCGCCTTCTCGCCACGCCCTGACTACTTCGCGGGGTCGAGCAGCAGCTTGCCGACGGTGCTGCGGGAGCGAAGCGCCTCGTGCGCCTTCCTGGCGTCGGACAACGCGTACTCGCCGCCCGGAATGGCCCGGATCTCGCCCGCGAGCGCCAGCTCGAACAGCTCGTCGAGCGCGCGCCCGAAGACGTTGCCCGGCAGCTTGAAGACGTGGGGCAGCCACATGCCGGACACGGTGGTGCTGTGCCCGAGCAGGTTGCGCGCCTCGATCGCCTTGGGCTGCTCCCGGCTGGCCATACCGTAGAAAGCGAGCCGCCCGAACGGCGCGAGCGCGGCGATGCTCTGATCGGTGGTGACGCCCCCGGTCATGTCGAGCACGATGTCGACGCGCTTGCCGCCGTTGGCCTCGCGCAGCGTCTCGGTCATGTCGTCAGCGCGGGAGTCCACAGCGACGTCGGCCCCGAGCTCCAGCGCGAGCGCGCGCTTCTCGTCGGTACTCGCGGTGGCGATGACCCGCCCGGCACCCCAAGCCTTGGCGAGCTGCACCGCGATCGACCCGACCCCACCACCGGCAGCGTGCACGACGACGGTCTCACCGGCCTCAAGGTGCGAACTCCGGCGCAGCAGCAGCCACGCGGTGGTCCCCTGGACGATGAAGGAAAGCGCTGTCAGATCGTCAACGCCGTCAGGAATCGCGAAGGTCGTGGGCGCGTCGACGACGGCCTGCTCGGCGTACCCGCCCCCACCGTTGAGCAGCGAAACGACCCGCTGGCCGCCCGCGGTGCGCCCGGCGACCTCACCACCAGGAACGAGCGGCAGCTTGCTCGGCGCGAGGTAGGAGTTCTCGGCCTGGTGTGTGTCGGCGTAGTTGACCCCGATGCGCGTCACCCCGACGAGCTGCTGGCCGGGACCGGGCACCGGCTCCGGCAGTTCGACAAGGTTGAGGACCTCGGGTCCCCCGAACTCGGTCACCTGAACGGCACGCATCGGCATCCTCTCGTCGTTACATGAGACACTCTCGCATATGTCTCACTCATGATACGTTCCACTCATCGAAACAGAACTGGCCCGCCAACTGCGTTCCCCGCGCCCCGACCCGGTCGCGGCCTTCAAACTCGCGCGCACCTGGTTCCTCGACGGCCGCCGCATCGACATGCGCGACCTGGCGGCCGAGCTCGAAATCAGCCGAGCCACCCTGCACCGCTGGGTAGGCAGCCGCGACCAGCTCCTCGGCGAAATCCTCTGGTCCCTGACCTCGGACGTCTTCACCGCCCGCACCCAGCCCGGCCGCAGCATCGCCGACATCATCGGCGCCTTCGTCCGCACGGTGAACGACTCCCAGCCGTTCCGCGAATTCCTCCGCAACGAGCCCGAGCGCGCCCTGCGCATCCTGACGACCAAGGCGAGCGTCGTGCAGAGCCGGACGATCGAAAAGCTGACCGAGCTACTGGAGACAGCGATCGCCGCCGGGCGCGTGACGCCGCCGCTGCCGGTCCCGGACCTGGCCTACCTACTTGTGCGCATCGGCGAGTCGTTTATCTACACCGACGTGATCACCGGCGCCGAGCCGGACGCTTTAAAAGCACATGCGGCCATCGCGGCTCTTTTGGGCTGATCCCGATTCACTAGTTTGAACCGTCGTAAACGATATCACGATACGGCTAAATCAGAATCGTGATAGCTGTGCAACACAAGTCCGCCCTGCACCTTGCAGGGCGATCAACTGGTCCAGCAACAAGTGATCACCATCAGGCGCGAAGATGACCCAAGGCAGCTCTGGTTCAGTACCACGAATCTCCTTACCGCAAACCTCGCAGGTCGGCGGATTAGACTTCGCGTTGCCGTCCCACTCCTTGTACTTCCCGTCGGGCAACAGCGGTGCGGCACCGTCCGCGTCGACTTGCTACATCCACACTCCGGCCACAGACACCTCGATAACACACTTACCGAAATAGCCGAATTGCTCCGCGAACAAGACTGCAAATGATCGACGCATTGAACGCGAGAGCAAATCAACAAGAATTCGACGGGCTATTTGCGTGAAGCGAGGACGGCGTCGTAGAGCTCCTTTTTGGACACTCCGGTCGCCTCGGCGACCTCGGCGGCCGCGGACTTCAAACGTTCTCCCGCGGCGACCCTTTCGCTTACTTCGCCGACCAAGTCGGCCACGCTCACATCGCGGGGTGGGGCGCCGGACAGGACCACGGTGATCTCGCCGCGGACGCCGTCGGCGGCCCATTCGGCGAGTTCCGCGAGCGTGCCGCGTTTGATCTCTTCGTACGTCTTGGTCAGTTCGCGGCAGACCGCCGCACGACGCTCGCCGCCCAGCACCTCCGCCGCGTCGGACAGGGTGCTCGCGACGCGGTGGGGCGACTCGAAGAAGACCACCGTGCGGGGCTCGACCGCGAGCTCTCGCAGCCACTTCGCGCGTTCGCCGGGCTTGCGGGGCGCGAAGCCCTCGAAACAGAAGCGGTCGCACGGGAGGCCGGAGAGCGCGAGGGCCGTAGTCACCGCGGAAGGGCCGGGGAGGCAGGTGACCGGAATGTCCTCTTCGACGCAGGCCGCCACCAGCCGGAAGCCCGGGTCGGAGACGCTCGGCATTCCGGCGTCGGTCACCAGGAGGACCGTCTGGCCCGCGTGGAGCGACTCGATCAGCTTGGGCAGGCGGGCGGTCTCGACGTCCTCGTAGAAGCTGACGACCCGGCCGCCGGGAGAGACGTTGAGGGCGCCGGCGAGGGAACGCAGGCGGCGGGTGTCCTCGGCGGCGATCACGTCTGCCGTGGCCAGCGCCTCCACCAGGCGAGACGAAGCGTCG
This sequence comes from Amycolatopsis sp. H20-H5, assembly GCF_035828755.1. Taxonomy (NCBI): domain Bacteria; kingdom Bacillati; phylum Actinomycetota; class Actinomycetes; order Pseudonocardiales; family Pseudonocardiaceae; genus Amycolatopsis; species Amycolatopsis sp. H20-H5. Next base: position 133,382 of record NZ_JAYMZS010000015.1, read on the forward strand.
CCGACGTCGCCGAGCGGAGTGGCCGCCAGCACGAGACGACCGGTCATCGGTGACAAATCGTCCGTGGCCTTCATGAACCCAGCTTATAAGCACGAGGCCGTTCGTCGATCCGGACACCGCGTTCACGTCCGCGCCCGTAGGATCTGTCCCCGTGACCGCACTGCTGACCCGTCCCGACGACGAGAGCGTGCGGCCGGACCCGGTCGAGGCGCTCCGGCCGCCCTCCGACCGGGAAGCCACGCTCCTCGGCCGCGGCATGCCCGCCGACCGGCTGCGCGGCTGGATCGTCGCGCTCGTCATCACGGTGATCGGCGGCGTCGTCCGGCTGCAGAACCTGGGCTGGCCGACCGACAAGGGCACCCCGGTCTTCGACGAGAAACATTACGTCCCGCAGGCGTGGCAGATGCTGCGCAACGGCGGTTACGAGGACAACTACGGCTACGAGCTCGTCGTGCACCCGCCGCTGGCGAAGCAGCTGATCGCGATCGGCGAATGGCTGTTCGGCTACGACGGCTGGGGCTGGCGCTTCCTGCCCGCGCTCGCGGGGACGCTGGTCATCCTGCTGACCGTGCGCATCGCGCGGCGGCTCACCCGCTCGACCCTGCTCGGCGCGATCGCCGGAATCCTGGTGATCTGCGACGGCGTGCTCCACCTGCAGGCCCGGATGGGCATGCTCGACATCTTCATCGCGCTGTTCGTGCTCGCCGCGTTCGCCTGCGTGCTGTGCGACCGGGATCAGGTGCGGCAGCGGCTGGCCGTGGCGGTCCGTGAGGGCTGGGCGACGGAATCGGTCTGGGGCCCCAAACTGGGCTTCCGCTGGTGGCGTTTCGGCGCCGGGCTGATGATCGGCCTGACGTTCGGCGTCAAGTGGTCGGCGCTGTACTACATCTTCGCTTTCGGTCTGCTGACCGTGTTCTTCGACGTCGCCGCGCGGCGGGCGGCCGGGGTCGAGCGGCCATGGCTCGGCACGATCCGCCGGGACGTGCTGCCCGCGCTGTGGGCGATCATGGTCATCCCGTTCCTGATGTACCTCGGTGCGTTCTGGGCCTGGTTCGCCAGCGAAACGGCGACAGACCGGAACTACGTCGCGATCAAGGACATCGCGCCGGGTTTCTGGGGCTGGGTCCCGGCTTCGCTGCGCTCGCTCGGCGACTACTCGATGAACGTCCTGCACTTCCACGAAACGCTGGTCACGCCCAAGGACAACCCGCATCCGTGGGAGTCGAAGCCGTGGACGTGGCCGATGGGCCTGCGGCCGATGCTCTACTACTACCAGGGCGGCGCCGAGGCGACCGGCTGCGGCCAGTCGACCTGCGTGCGCGCGACGATGCTCATCGGCACGCCCGCGATGTGGTGGCTCGCGCTGCCGATGCTGGGCTGGGGCCTGTGGCGCTCGATCTTCCGCACGGACTGGCGCTACATCGCGGTGCTCGTCGGCTACCTGGCCGGTTTCCTGCCGTGGTTCACCAACATCGACCGGCAGATGTACTTCTTCTACGCCACCCCGATGGCGCCGTTCCTGATCCTCGGGTTGACGCTGGTGCTCGGCCAGATCCTCGGCAGTGCGCGGCGCGGCTTCGAACGACGGGGCACCGGGCTGCTGGTCGTCGCGCTGTACGTCGGCCTGGTCGTGGCGAACTTCGCGTGGCTGTGGCCGGTGCTCAACGGTAACGCCATCACGAACGACCAGTGGCAGGCCGAGATGTGGCTGCCGTCCTGGCGTTAGCCCGTTCATCGCGTTCGGGACTTGACACGGGCGCGAGCCAGCACCCCGGCCGCCACGCACCGTGATCGCGAGGATGCACGCGAACGAGGTAGCCGACGGTCGCAGCCGTGGGTCGGGCAGTCGCAGGACCAGGGCGAACAGCGGTGACAACGCCGTCATCAGGGACGCGGTGATCGGCTCGGTGTGGCGGACGCCGACCTGGAAGAGGTACATCGGCACCGCGACGCCGACCACGGCGATCACGGCCGCGGGCAGGAAGGTCGCGGCGAGGCCGGGGGCGCCGTCGCTCAGTGTCAGGATCCAGCTCACCGCGATCATCAGCAGGAACCTGGTCGCCAGCACCGACCGCGGGCCGCAGCCGTCGTCGCTGAGCCGCTTCGACAGCAGCACTTTGCCCACCGAGCCGACGCCGCAGACCAGCGTGAGCGCGAGACCCAGCACGAGTTCGCCCGCCGGTTGCTCGCAGACGCCGCTGTGGCCGCTGATCGAGCCCCACACCAGCACACTGAGCAGGACGCAGATGCCGAGTGACGCGAGCAGCTCCCCGCGCAGTGTCGAGCTGCCCCGGCGGAGCAGCGGACCCAGCAGCACGGTGGCCGCCGGGCCGATGGCCAGCCCGATCACGTTCACCACGGCGGGTTCGAGGTATTTGAGGGCGTAGAGCATGCCGACCCAGGTCAGCGCGGTCGTGACGTTGAGGGCGAGCACGTTCCGGCGGTGCTCGTGGAAGGGGCGCAGCGCCGCGGCGAGGCCCCGGCGGGCGATGTCGCTGCCGAGGAAGAACGCGGCGGCGAGGGTGAACGAGATCGCCACGATGGCGAGCGGACTCAGGGACTGGAGCTGGTTGCCCACGTAGACGTCGAGGGCGGCGGTGAGCGCGGCGAAGCCGAGCAGCGGGACCAGGCCGCTGGCCAGCCGGGCAGGGCGCAGGACCTGCCTCATGGAACTCCCCCACATACTTGCGAGCTGTCCACGTCAAGAGGCGCAGTTCCGGCCGGAGGCACGTCCGATTTCGGCCAGGGAACGGGCCGAGGGCCTGTAGCGTCAGACGCACCATGAATGTGAGCTTCAGACTTCTGTGCACGTTCGCGGCAGGCACGACGCTGCTGCTCGCCGGTTGTAACGAGACGACCAGCGGCTCGGCCCAACCGGCCGTGACCAGTGCTCCTGCGTCGTCGTCGGCGGCGGTGCCGACGTCCGCGGCGGCCACCACCAGCAGCTCACCGGCGTCGACCTCCCCGCCTGCCTCAAGCAAGCCCGCCGCCGACACGCCCGCGGCGCACAGCAAGGCGGGCGCGGCTGAGGTCGCGACGGCCCTCCTACACGCGATGGGCGCCAAGGACCTGGCCACGACCTGCAGGATCGTCGCCCCGACCTTCGCCGACGAAGGCGGTGACAAGGAGTGCCGGTCGCGGTTCGACGTGCTGTTCTCCAACCTCTCCGCGGCCGATCTCGCCGAGGCGAAGGCGGCCAAGGTCGATCCGGCGAAGCTCAAGGCCAGCGGTGCCGACAAGGTCACGATCTCCGGCGCGGCGGTGTCACCGCCCGTGCGCTTCTTCGACCAGTTCGGCGACCTCGACCTCGAATGGCGCGGCGGCACCTGGCTCGTCACCACCGGATAAGCGCGACCGGTCGGCAGGTCGTCGAGTCGAGTGCCCCTGAAGGCCACCTTCACCGCGTAAAACGCCGTGATGGTGGCCTTCAGGGGCACGGGACGCGAGTGAGCGCGACACGTCGAGTCGCGGGGTGGTCAGCGGTGCTGGCGGGGGACGATCCGGGTGACCGGGCCGTCCGGGGACTTGCCCGCGCGGGCCAGCCAGCCCTCGATCTCGCGGCGCACGAAAGCGAGCGTCGGACGGCGGCGCGGCTCGGGGTCCAGGGACGCGCTGAGGATGCGGGCGTGCGCGCTGCGCTGTGGCAGGTGGGTCACCGGGTCGGCGCGGGCGGCGGCCATCAGGGCGGCCATCGGGGTCTCGCGGGTGCCGCGCGGCGGCTGGCCGGACAGCGCGTAGCTCACCGTCGCGGCGAGCTGCCAGGCGTCCGAGGCCGGACTGGCCTGGGCGCCCATCGCCTGCTCTGGGGCGACGAAGTCGGGCGTGCCGATCATCATCCCGGTCGCGGTCATCTTCGAGTCGCCCTGGCTGCGGGCGATGCCGAAGTCGATGAGGTGGGCGAGCCCGCCAGGGTCGACGACCACGTTCGACGGCTTCACGTCGCGGTGCAGCACACCTTTTTCGTGCGCGGCGGCTAGCGCGCCCGCCATCGTCGACCACAGGCGACCGGCCGCGACGTCGTCCATCGGGCCCTGCCCGTCGACGATCTCGGCCAGCGGGCGGCCTTCCAGGTACTCCATCACCAGCGCGAGCCCGTCGGGCTCTTCGACCAGGTCGTAGACGCGGACACAGTTCGGGTGGTTCACCGCGGCGAGCGCCCTGGCCTCGCGCTGCATCCGCTCTTCGGTGTCGCGGTCGGGCGCGTGGGCGATCTTCAGCGCGACTGTGCGGTTGAGCTGGGTGTCCACGGCCTCCCAGACCGTGCCGAACCCGCCGTGTCCGAGCCGCCTGACGCGCCGGTAGCGGCTGCCACCGGCGTTGCGCGAACCGGGCGGCATCGGCACCGGGCCGGGCGCGGCGGCCAGCAGCGGTGGCGGCTCAGGCGCCTTGGCCAGCGCCGTCGCCGGATACGCCTTGGGTGGCGGCGGAGGCGGCGGGAGCGGCTTCTGCACCGGGGGGCGCTGCGGCTCGGGCTCGTGACGCGGCTCCGGCCGGTTGATCACGGACCACGGTGGCGGCCCCACGAGCGCGACGGGGATCAGGCCCAGCACGGTGAACGGCAGGAAGCCCAGCCAGAAGTGGACGGCGGTGTTCGCCTCCATCGTCACGCTGAGAAAGAACAGCAGGATGAACGAGATCCAGAAGAACCGGCCGGGCCACTTCGGGCCGCGGCGGAACGCCGTGCGGCCCTGCAACATGATGAAGAACAGCGAGCCGACGGGCAGCGCCACCAGCGCGATCAGGTAATAGACGTAGGAAAGCTGGGCGCCCTTCGGGTAGAACAGCGTCTCGTAGACGTTCTGCCCCGCGCCGAGATAGGTCTGCTGGACGCCGACAACGGGGAACTTGGCGTCGAAGGTGGACAGTTCGCCGGTGGACAGCCCCGCGGCGGCCCCATTACCGGCGTTGACGGCGCGGAAGGTCTCCGAAATACCGTTGGCGAGCAGCCACGGCAGCACCACGACGGTGACCACGGCGATTGCGGCGAACACGGACAGTGTCACCGCGTCGTACCGGTTTCCGGTGCCCTTACGGATGATCGCGACGATCAGCGTGCCGGCGGCGGGGATCAGCGCGACGAGCGCGCCCGCGGCACTGGTGGCCCACACCCAGTCGCCGGGCCAGATTCCCGGGCCGAACAGCGTGTGCGCCATCGACAGCAGCGCGCTCGCGAGTCCGCCCACTGCACCGCTCCCTCGTTCTCGTGCCGGAATTCCGGCACCTTTTCCTCGGTCCAGCTTAGGACGCTTGGTGCGGCTCGGCGGTTGCCGGGTCGGCGGCACCGGGGAACCCGCCCGTGCCCGACGCCTGGACCGGACCCCGTCCAGTGTCTCAGAACACACATTCACGAGGCGTGCGGCGCACGAGCGGGTGATGATGGGGCCACCCGCCGACGAGGACGAGGAGAGCCAGACCATGGGCGCGTACGCCGATTCCCACCGCCGCAGCCTCGAGGACCCGGAGGGCTTCTGGCTGGAAGCCGCCGGGGGGATCGACTGGACCCGGCCGCCCACCCAGGCTCTCGACGCGACGAACGCGCCGCTGTACCGCTGGTTCCCCGACGGGGAGCTCAACACCTCCTATAACGCGCTGGACCGCCACGTCGAGGCCGGGCGCGGCGACCAGCCCGCGCTGATCTGGGACTCCCCCGTCACCGAGACCGTCCGGACCTTCACCTACACCGAACTGCGCGACGAGGTCGCCCTGTTCGCCGGTGGACTGGCGTCACTGGGTGTGACCAAGGGTGACCGGGTGATCCTCTACCTGCCGATGGTGCCCGAAGCCGCGATCGCGATGCTCGCCTGCGCGCGGCTCGGCGCGGTGCACTCGGTGGTGTTCGGCGGGTTCGCGCCGAAGGAGCTGGCAGCGCGCGTCGAGGACGCGAAACCCAAGGTCATCGTGGCCGCGTCGTGCGGGATCGAGCCGACCAGGACCGTCGAGTACCTGCCGATCATCAACAGCGCGCTCGAGACCACCACACACCAGCCGGACAAGGTCGTCGTGCTCCAGCGCGACCGGCTCAAGGCCGGACTCGGCGAGCGGGACGTCGACTGGGCAGACCTCGTCGCGGGCGCCTCGCCCGCCGATCCGGTGCCCGTCGCGGCCACGGACCCGCTGTACATCCTGTACACCTCCGGCACCACCGGTAAGCCCAAGGGCGTCGTGCGGGACACCGGCGGCCACGCCGTCGCGCTGGCCTGGTCGATGGGCGCGATCTACGACATCCACGCCGGTGACGTGTGGTGGACGGCCTCGGACGTCGGCTGGGTCGTCGGGCACTCCTACATCGTCTACGCGCCGCTGCTGATCGGCGCGACCACCGTGCTCTACGAGGGCAAACCGGTCGGGACACCGGACGCGGGCGCGTTCTGGCGGGTCATCGCCGAGCACCGGGTGAAGGCCCTGTTCACCGCGCCGACCGCGCTGCGGGCCATCAAGAAGGTCGACCCCGAGGCCACCGAGCTGGCGAACCACGACCTGAGCGCGTTCGGCACGCTGTTCATGGCGGGCGAGCGGCTGGACCCGGAGACGTACCACTGGGCGCGCGAAAAGCTCGGCACGCCGGTGATCGACCACTGGTGGCAGACGGAGACGGGCTGGCCGATCTCGGCCAACCTGCGCGGGCTCGAGCCGATGCCGGTCAAGCCGGGCTCGTCGACCGTGCCCGTGCCGGGCTGGGACGTGCAGATCCTCGACCAGGCCGGGGAGGAGCGGATGCCGCCGGGCCAGGAGGGCGCGATCGCGATCAAGCTCCCGTTGCCCCCGGGCTCGCTGCCGACGTTGTGGGGCGACGACGAGCGGTACAAGGAGGCGTATCTGTCGCGTTACGACGGGTACTACCTAACGGGTGACTCGGGATACGTCGACGAGGACGGCTACCTGTTCGTGATGGGCCGGACGGATGACGTCATCAACGTCGCGGGCCACCGGCTGTCGACCGGTTCGATGGAGGCGGTGCTCGCGTCACATCCCGCGGTCGCCGAGTGCGCGGTGATCGGGGTGCGGGACAAGCTCAAGGGCCAGCTGCCGCGGGGGTTCGTGGTGCTCAAGTCCGGCGTCGAGACCGGCGAGGACACGCTCAAGGAGGAGCTGGTCGCGCTGGTCCGGCGCGACATCGGGCCGGTCGCGGCGTTCCGCGACGTGTCCGTGGTGGAGGCGCTGCCGAAGACGCGGTCGGGGAAGATCCTGCGCAAGACCATGCGCGGGATCGCCGACGGGCGTGACGAACCGGTGCCCTCGACCATCGAGGACGCGGGCGTGCTGGACGCGCTCCGGGCCGTTCTGCGCAGTGAATAGCACGGTCAACCCCGGTATGGCACGGTCCCGCCCGCCAGGCCACCGCACCTTCAACGGACCCGCTTCGCGGGGCTGGACCATCTTGGCGGGCATTGTGTTCCCGTTCATATTGGTCTATACCTCTGAGGGACTCTCCTGATCCCCGACCGGAGGTACTCCGTGAGGAAGCGCTTGCCCACGACCAGCCTGCTGGGAGTTGCCGCCTTGAGCCTGGTGGCTCTCGGCCTGCCCGCACTGACCACCGCGGCGTCCGCGGCACCGGCGTCGCACCAGCAGAAAACCGAACGCAGCGTGACCGACGTCGTCCCCGCGCCCGTCGAGGCGAAGGCCGACGCCAAGGCCGACTTCTGGCTGTCGCCCGCGACGGTCATCAGCGCCGACCGGGGCACCGGCCAGGTCGCCGACTACCTCCGCGGCCTGCTGCGGCCCGCCACCGGCTACCCGCTGCCCGTGCTTTCGCGCAGCTGGGGCCTGCCCGCGATCTCGCTGGAGCTCGGTCACGCCGACCAGCGCGTCGGCACCGAGGGTTACCAGCTCAAGGTGGCCAAGAACGGCGTCACCCTGAAGGCGAACACCACCGGCGGGCTGTTCGAGGGCGTGCAGTCGCTGCGGCAGCTGCTGCCGTCGAAGATCGACTCGAAGACCGTGCAGCACCAGCTCTGGACCGTGTCCGGCGGCACGATCCTGGACTACCCGCGCTTCGGCTACCGCAGCGCGATGCTCGACGTCGCCCGGCATTTCTTCAAGCCGGACCAGGTCAAGACCTACATCGACCAGATCGCGCAGTACAAGGTCAACACGCTGCACCTGCACCTGGCCGACGACCAGGGCTGGCGCATCGAGATCAAGAGCTGGCCGAAGCTCGCGACCGTCGGCGGCCTCGGCGCCGTGAACGGTGACCCTGGCGGGTACTACACGCAGGCGCAGTACTCCGACATCGTGAAGTACGCGGCCTCGCGGCACATCACGATCGTCCCGGAGATCGACATGCCGGGGCACACGAACGCGGCGCAGTCGGTGTACGCGGAGCTGAACTGCGACGGCGTCGCTGTCCCGCCGCGCACGGACACCGACGTCGGCTACAGCTCGCTGTGCATCGGCAAGCCGATCACGTACAAGTTCGTCGAGGACGTCATCCGCGAGCTGGCCGCGATCACGCCGGGCCAGTACCTCAACATCGGCGGCGACGAGGCCCACTCGACCCCGCCCGCGGACTACGACACCTTCTACCAGAAGGTGTCGCCGCTGGTCGGCAAGTACGGCAAGAGCATCACCGGCTGGCACGAGCTGTCCAAGACGAACCCGCCGACCTCGGCCATCCCGCAGTACTGGGACACCGTGGACACCAACGCGGCCGTCGCCGCGGCCGCCGCGCGGGGCAACAAGATCCTGTTCTCGCCTGCCAACAAGGCGTACCTGGACATGCAGTACAACGAGAAGAGCCCGATCGGCCTGCACTGGGCGGGCTACGTCGAGGTGAAGGACTCCTACGACTGGGACCCCAGCACGTACCTCAAGGGCGTGTCGGAGAACCAGATCGCCGGGGTCGAGGCGCCGTTGTGGTCGGAAACGCTGCTGACCAGTGACAACATCGAGTACCTCGCGTTCCCGCGGCTCGCGGGCATCGCCGAGATCGGCTGGTCCCCCAAGGCCTCCCACAACTGGGATTCCTACCGGGCGCGCCTGGCCAAGCAGGGCCCGCGCCTCACCGCGCAGGGGATCGACTTCTACCGCTCCCCGCAGGTCGACTGGAAGTAAATTTCGATTGCCCCTGAAGGCCACCATCACGGCGTTTTACGCCGTGATGGTGGCCTTCAGGGGCTTCTAGGAGGCTGCTGAATAATCGGCGTGTCTCCTTGAAATGGCATGCTGAGCTGGGAGAATAGTGTCATGCAGGGTGTGGAGCGGGCGGATCGGGAGTTTCTGGACGCGCGAGCACTGGTCGGTCATC